>DATFPL010000145.1:0-9883 GCA_035264845.1 Candidatus Limnocylindrales bacterium
GCGCCGGAGTCGAGCCACGCCATTCGCGCGGCGATCGACGAGGCGCTCGAGGCGAAGCAGGAGGGCCGCGAGCGGGTCATCCTGTTCAACCTCTCCGGCCACGGCCACTTCGACTTGGGGGCATACGAGAAGTACCTTCGCGGCGAGCTCGAGGACTACGAGTACACGCCGGACGAGGCCGCGCTCGCCGCACTGCCGAACGTGTAGCTGCCCGACCCGCCGCGCCTGGCGCGCGGCTCCGGGCCCCGGGCCGCGCCACACCCGTCCGCTCGTGCGACGCCGTGCCATGGCGCCCTTCCTGCCAAACGTTCACGCCACGACCGTCCGGGCGACGCCCGCCAGGCGCTCGCCGGTCTGACGCGGCGCGATTAGCCGAATTCGACTACTGCCAACCTGCCAACGTCGTCCAATTTTCACCGCGTGAAAGTTTGACGTCGACCGCTCAGCCCAAGGCTCGCGCGATGAACGTTTGGCATGGATCGGAACGTTTGGCATGGATCGACGCCGCGGCGGCGCGACCGCACGCCGAGCTCGTGCCGGCGGGCCACGGACTCGCCCTCGCCGTCCGCGCTCGCGCGCCCACGGCGCGGCTTTTCTCTGGTTGACTTGCTGAACATACTCGCGACAGGCAGCGAACGCGATGGGCTACGAGGGCTTGGCCTCGATCGAGTGCAACCTCTCCGGCGATGCCGATGACGTCCTTCCGACGGCGGTGCGGTTCCTTTGCGACCGCATCGCCGCTACAGCGGGCGCGGCCATTGCGGGCGGGCGTTGACCGTGGCGCCGCCTATCGACGAGCTCGTGGCCGAGGGCCGGATCGGCGGCCGAACGGTCCGCATCGTCGACACCGGCGACGTCGAGTGCGGCACGTATCCGGTCGCGCCGCTCCGCGACGGCCATGTCCGTGTCCGAACCGTGCGGTCCGCGATCAGCCCGGGGACGGAGATGACGTTCTATGGCAAGTCCGCGACGAACGTGTACCTCCACAAGACGTGGGACGAGTCGCTCCGGCTCTTCGTCGCCGGCACGCCGTCGGCGACGTACCCGCTGACGTTCGGCTACCGCGCGGCCGGCGAGGTCGTCGAGAGCGGCGTCGACGACGTTCCCGTTGGGAGCCGCGTGTTCGGCAGCTGGCGACACACCGAATACACGGCGCTCGAGGCGGACGCGGCACGCCGTCAGGCACTCCCCGCCGACCTGTCGTGGGATGACGGCGTCGACGTCGCCCAGATGGGGCCCATCTGCGTGAACGCGGTTGCGTATGCCGAAGGCGAGCACGAGGGCGGCGTCGCAGTCGTGTTCGGAGCAGGCCCGGTCGGACTCCTGACGGCTCAGATCGCGCGGGCGGCAGGGGCGGCGACCGTCCACGTCGTCGACCGGATCCGGAGCCGGCTGGCGATCGCCGAGCGACTCGGATTCCGGACGGTCGAAGCAGCCCCGGACGTCGACGTCGCGGTGACGCTCAAGCGGGAGCACGGCTCCGAGGGGATCGCCGTCGCGTTCGAGTGCACCGGGTCGGCGCGGGCGCTCCACGAGGGAATCCGGACGGTGCGGCGGCGCGGAACCGTGGTCGCGGTCGGCTTCTATCAGGGGCAGGCGGAGGGTCTCTTCCTCGGCGACGAGTTCCACCACAACGGCATCGCGGTCCGCTGCGGCCAGATCGGCAACGTCCATCCCGCATGGACCTGGGACCGGCTCAGGGCGCGAACGATCGAGCTCGCGACATCCGGGCAGCTCGTGCTCGGCGGGCTCCCGCGGACGACGCTGCCGGTCGAGCGCGTGGCGGAGGGATTCGCGGCCCTCGGGCGGCCGGACGAGGTGCTCCAGGTCGTCCTCTCGTACGACTGACGCGCGACTTTCAGGCACGGAACCGCTCGAGGGCGGAGAGTAGCGTCGCAGCGATGCGGCTTCGGTCGTCCTCTCGTCGCCCCCTTCGCTCACCGGGAGTTCTCTTGGCCCAGTACTACGACCCCGATCGCCGCGCCCGGGAGGCCGCGGCGTTTCGTCGTCGGCGTATCGCGTCGGCGCGGCGCGCGCCGTCCCGCTGGCTGACCCTCTTTTTCGCGCTGATCCTCGTTGGCGGCGTCGCGGCGAGCGGTGCCGTCGCCACGGATGCATTCGGGGTGGGCACGAAGTTCGAGCACCTCGTTCGGAAGGTCCAGCTGGCGATCAACCCGCCGCCTGACCGCGAGACCGTCGCCACGGTCGAGATCACACCGGAACCGTCGATCGACCCGACCCCCGCCGTCTCGACCGCCCCCGGCGCCAGCAAAGCGCCGGCGACACCGCCGCCCGTCCGCAAGGCCGTCAACGTGAAGATCGCGGGGGATCCGAGGAAGGTCTTCGCCCACGAGATCCGGGAGGACTGGTGCGCCCCGGCGGGAACGCAGATCGTGCTCGCGATGCACGGCAAGGGCGACACGTCGGACGCGTTCCAGAAGCGGATCGCGTCCCGGGTCGGGGAATGGGAGAGCTACCGCGACAGCCACAACGGCGAGTGGGGCCCGGCCGCGATCGCGCAGGCGCTCGCCGCGTACGACGTGCCCGGCTACACCATCCACGCCCACGCGACGCGCGAGGCCGCGCTGCGCGATGCCGCGGTCGCGATCTCCAGGACGGGCGCGCCCGTCGTCCTCCTCGCCTGGAAGGGCGCACACACCTGGATCATGAACGGCTACCGCGCCGACGCCGACCCGCGGATCTTCCGCGACGCGACCGTGACGGGCGCCTACATCCTCGACCCGTGGTACCCCGACTTCTCGAGCATCTGGGGTCAGTCGGACCCGCCGGGGACACTCCAGGACAGCGCGGAGATGGTTCGCAACTTCCTGCCGTGGAAGCGCCCGGAGGGCAAGTATCCGGACCGCGACGGCAAGTTCATCATCATCGTCCCGACCGTGCCGCTCAGTCCGCTCGCCTGAGGTCCTCCGCCGCCAGGACCGGAAATCGTCGCAGCCTGAGCGGCAGCGCGGCGACGAGCAGCATCACCTTCGTCGCGCTACCGATAGCGAACGCGAGCGGAATCGCGACCAGACCCACCTGCGGCGAGAGGAGTCCCGTCGCGGCGATGGTGACGACGAGACCGGCGACCGACGCGAGGACCGGCAGCAGCGTGTTCCGCGTCGCGTAGATGGCCCGCGCGAGCGGGTACGTCAGGCTCTCGAGCGGCACCGCGAGCGCGAACGCGGACAGCAGGAGCGCCGTTCGCCGAACATCCTCGGCGTCGAAGGCCCCGCCGCCGAGCAGCAGGTCGATGACGAACGTGCTGAGCACGAACAGGACGAGGCCAGCCGCCGCGGTGAGTGCCCCGATCGTCACCAGGTTCGTTCCGAGCACACCGAGGAACCGCGGTCGGTCACCCGCGGCGGCGGCCGCGGAAAGGGCCGGGAACGCGGCGAGAGAGAACGCGACCCCGATGAGGCTCACCGGGACGCTCTCGAAGTTCCGGGCGAAGCTGACGGACGACACGCTGCCCGCGACGAAGCCCGACGCAACGTTGGTGAAGAACTGGAACGTCAGTGGCTCGATCGGCGCCCCGGCCATACGCGGCACCATCAGCGTCCCGAACTCGCGGATCGCAGCGGTGCGGATCGCGAGCCGCGGGCGGATCCGGAACTCCGCGCGCAGCACGCCGACCACGCGGATCGCGAGGTGGAGGAGCGCGCCGACGACGGCCCCAACGGCTGCCGCGTAGATCCCCATCCGAGCCCCCAGAAGCAAGGTCCCGGCGACGATCCCGCCGTTGTAGGCGAGCGGCGCGAGGCCGTAGAAAAGGAAGCGCCGCTTCGCGACGAGCATCTCGCCGAGGACGATCGACGCGGTGAAGATGAGCGGCGTCACGCACATCAGGCGGAACAGGTCGGTGTACAGGGCGCGCTGGTGGGCGTCGAAGCCGGACGCCACGACGTCGACGGTTGCGGGCGCGAGGACGAACAGCACCACCGCGAGCGGTGCCATGACGAGGACGGCGAGGGTCAGGATCGTCCGCCCGAAATCGTCGGCGGCATCGGCGTCCTCGCTGCGGAGCTTCAGGAAGACCGGCACGAACGGCGCGGCGAGGCCGCCTGCGATCAGGACGTCGAACAGGAGCTCCGGGACGACGAACGCGGCGTTGTACGCGTCGAGCTCGCTGCCGGCCCCGAACGTCCGGGCGAAGATCCGGTCCCTGACGAGGCCCATTCCGTAAGCGCCGAAGCTCAGGACCGACAGCAGAATCGCGCCGCGCGGGAGGAAGCGGTCGATGAGCGCCGCGAGCGACGCCGCGGCCCTGGAGTTGCGGCCCGGCGCCGCGATGTCCCTCATCCGTCCCCCCGTGCTGGAGCCTCGCGTCCGCATCATGACGGACGAGTAGCCGTCCGCGGGACGCGGCTCCGGTCGGGGTCAGCTCCGGGCGACCGACTCCCACTCCGAGTACGACTCGACGAGGCCGTCCTCGTCGACGGTCAGCTCCGCGTCGAAGCCGGTCGACTGGTAGCGCCACCGGCGCTCGCCAAGGCGGGTGTAGATCTGGCCGCCGTACTCGACCTCGAACGACGGGAACAGGACCCACGCGACGGCGATCTCCGCCGACTCGCCGACGGCGACCCCGAGCCGCCGGATCGGCAGTGTGTTCGTCGACGGCGAGAAGCCCAGGTCGACGTCGAGCGCGTCGGGCGAGTCGATGACGACGTGACCATCGCGGAGCCAGCGACCGGCGCCGTCAGCGACGAGGGCGACCGAAACTGGCGCGGCGCCGTCCGCCTCGACGGCGACCGCGCGCGTCCGGCCCTCCGCGTCGAGATCAATGGCGTACGAGATGCGCCACGGCTCGCCTTCCCACGCCATCACGACGGTGCCGCCGAGGCGCGTCTTTTCCGGCCGGACATTGAGCTCGCACCACTCGGTTCCGACGGTATCCCGACGTCGCCACGCAACGCGCCGGATCCGCTCCTCTTGTGCCATCCCGGGATGATGCCGCGAACCCCGACCCTTTCGCCATGCGCGTCTCTCTGCCGGGGACAGAGACCGGCTGATCAGTTCCCCGCGATCGAACTGTCGACGCTCGTCTCGTCCGAAACATCGCCGGCGGCCGGACTCCGTCCGGCGGCAGGCGTCGGGGGCCGGCTACGGGCAGCGGGGCGAGGTACGGCGACGATCGGGAAATCCGCGCGCGCTCTCGCCGACGCGACGAGGGCGCGGACGTCTCGGGTCCGCGGAAACGCGACCCGGTCCGCGCCGACGAACTGGCGATGGGCGTCGAGGGCGGCCACGAACGCCGGCATGAAAGGCTCGTCCGCGAGCGGATCGAAGCCCGCCTCCCACCAGACGTTGAGGATTCGGAGCGTCGTCGTCGTGCGCTCGTACCGCGGCTCGATCCGGCCGATCAACCGGTCGCCGTAGAGGATCGGCAGGACGTAGTAGCCCCACCGCCGTTTCGGCCCCGGGACGTAGACCTCCCAGAGATAGTCGAAGTCGTACGCCTGGCGGACGAACTCGCGATCCCAGACGAGCTGATCGAGCGGCGCGATGAACGCCACGCCGGGCGGGGCGCCGCCTGCATCGAGTCCGCGGTCGACCTCGTCGATCGACATGTTGAGCATCGGGCGCTCGGACGCGACGATGAATCGGTCGCCTCGGACGCCTTCCACGGAGACGCGCACGATCTCGCCGGCCTCCTCCAGCTCCGCCTGCAGCATTCGCCGGCCCGGCGTCTTGAGCTCGACGCCGTCCTCGACGCCGAGCGCCTCCCGCGGGAACGTCCCCGCCCACAGCTCGTACGAGCCGGTCAGCCCGAGCAGACCGTGGGCGCGGTAGCGCGACAGGAGCTTGTGGCGGAACTGCTCGCGCGGGCGAACGTGCGTCGCGAGAAGCTCGGCAGGGAAGAGCCGTTCGACGAGGTCGTACACGCGGCGATTGCCGACGCGTCGCTCGATGCCGAGGATGCCGGCCTGGGCGAGCGCTTCGAGGAGCGCGCGGACCTGGTTCGTCGGACGCCAGTACCACTCGATCGCCGCGCGGGGTTCGACGTCCGTGGAGGACAGCGGGCCGCCGGTTCGGATCCGTTCCAGCAGCTCCTCGACGAGCGGGGCGTGCTCGTCGAACGCGGCGCCGTCGTGGTCGAGCCGCGACCGATCCCACCCGATGCGGTACCACGGCAGCTCCGCCGCGGGCACGATCGACAGCATCTTGTTGTACGTCTCGTAGAGCTGCCGCGACTCGTACAGGAGCGCGTCCGTCCACTCCCGTCGGTAGCCCGCGACGCGCGCGAGCAGCACGAGATCGTGGTTGCGGCCGGCGATGTCGAGGGGGTCGAACTGGAGCGACCCGAGGCGATCGACGACGCGCATCACTCCATCCGGCCCGCCGTCGACACTCCGCGGCGGAGCGAGGAAGTGGTGATGGGCGAGAAATCGGCGCGCGACGTCGCGGCTGATCTCGAGGCGGTCGCTCACCGCCGCAGCGTACCCCGGGACCTGCCAGGAACTGTCAGGTGCGAAAAGCGGAGAGACTTTGCGAGGGAGGCGCGACGCACTCGGAGGCACGCTTGAACGGTAAAGAGATATGTTCGCTGGTCACCTACGACGGCAGGGCGACACACACCGACCGCCAAGCGTGAATATCGACGACGCGCGGCGCATCGCGCGCGGATTCGAAGAGGCCGCCCACGGCCAGGACGACGACCCGTTCTCCGTCGGCGCCAGGAGATTCGCCTGGCCGTGGATGGAGCGCGTGGACCCGAAGAGGGCACGAGTACCGAACGAGTCCGTCCTCGCCGTGCGAACGGGGTCGGATGACGAGAAACGCGCGCTCATCGATCTGGACCCGACGGTGTTCTTCACCGAGCCCCACTACGACGGTTACGCCGCGGTGCTCGTCCGGCTCGACATCGTCGACGAAGAGGTGCTGACGAAGCTGCTGCTTGACGCCCGAAACGTTCAGGCTGCGAAGCCGCGCCAACCCCCGCCGAGGAGTCCCGTCGCTACGCGCCGAACCCGCTCGAGATGAGGCGGCTTACGACATAGACGACCACGGGCAGGAACAGCGCCGAGAGGAAGCCGCGAAGGACCTGCGGTGGCCACGGCCGTGTCGCCAGGTGAGAGATCCGGGATGGACTAACCGGCGTCCTTCTTCTCTGTGTCGGCGATCCGCTTGCGCTGTTCCATGTTCGACTTGAGGACGTCGCTCATGCCGGCGCTCGGCAGGCTCGGGCGGTTCTTGCGACGCGGCTTCTCCTTGTGCGCCTCATCGCGCGCGGTCATGCGCGACGCGATCGTCACCTCGTAGCCCTGGTCGCCGGGCACGTAGTAGTGGCGGTCGACGAGGTCGTCCGGCAGGTACTGCTGCTCGACGTCGTCGCCTTCGAAGTCATGCGGGAACTTGTACCCGACCCCGATGCCGTGCGCCTTCATCCGCCGATCGCCCGCGCTCCGGAGATGGTTCGGCACCGACAGCGAGCCGAGCTTGAGGACGTCGGCGAGCGCGGCGCCATAGGCCCGGCCGACGGAATCCGACTTCGGTGCCGTCGCGACGTACGTAACGGCCTGTGCCAGCGCGTACTGCGCCTCGGGAAGGCCGATCCAGTCGAGCGCGTGCCCCGCAGCGACCGCGACCTGAAGCGCGCGAGGGTCGGCGTTTCCCACGTCCTCGGATGCGGCGATGATGAGCCGCCGGGCGATGAACTTCGGGTCTTCGCCCGCCGCGATCATCGACGCAAGCCAGTAGAGCGCCGCGTCTGGATCGTTGCCACGCAGGCTTTTAATGAACGCCGAGACGGTGTCGTAGTGGCCGTCCCCGGCTCGGTCGTAGGCGAGGACGCGCTGCTGGGCGGCCGTCTCGATGTCCTCGAGGCGCGGCGCGACCTTGCCGTCGTTGTTTCGGATGTCTTCGCCTTCGGCGAGCGCGACCGCGCCCTCGAGCACGTTGAGGGCCGAGCGGGCGTCCCCGCCGGCGAGGTTGACGAGGTGTTCGAAAGGCTGCGGGTCGATCGCGACGCCGCCGTCGGGCCCGAACTGACCGGCGAGCCCGCGCTCCTCGTCTTCGAGGGCTCGACGAACGACGGTCGCGACGTCTTCGTCGGTGAGTGGCTCCAGCCGCCACACACGCATCCGCGACAGCAGCGCGGAGTTGACCTCGAAGTAGGGGTTTTCCGTCGTCGCGCCAATGAGCGTCACGGTACCGTCCTCGACGTGGGGCAGCAGGGCGTCCTGCTGCGCCTTGTTGAAGCGATGGATCTCGTCGAGGAAGAGGACGGTCCGTTCGCCGTGAAGGGCGAGCCGCTCCTGCGCCTCGGCGAGCGTGGCGCGAACCTCGGCGACGCCCGACATGACCGCCGACATCGTGTTGAAGTGCGCGCCGACCTCCTGCGCGAGCAGGCGGGCAAGACTCGTCTTGCCGGTTCCCGGCGGGCCCCACAGCAGCAGCGACGCGAGGTGGCCGCGGGCGACGCTCCGACGGAGTGGGCCACGCTCTCCGACGAGGTGCTCCTGGCCGACGAACTCGGCGAGGCTGCGCGGGCGCATCCGCGCCGCGAGCGGCTGACGCTCGGGGGGCGGCTGGAACAGCGGTTCGGGCTTGGCTCCGGACGGTGTCTTGCGCGTCGGCATTGAATCGCAGTCTACGGGCGCGCGACGTGCCCTCGACAGGACACTGAGCCGTGTTGTCGAGGAGGGAATTGCCAAATACCCGTCACGCGGGCGTTCGTCACAGGAGAGGCCTGTTCGACCGCGGCGCTCACGCTCGCCGGGCGGGCGATTCGTGTCGCGTGCCCGTGTGGCGGGCTGTTGGCGGACCGCTGCGGACGAAGGCCCGCCTCACGGGAATTTGGCTCGGGACGGGCGCGTGCCCCGCCGCGCGCCGCGAGCGTCGAGCTACGCCAGCGAGATGACGTGCGTGACGTCGATCAGGACGAACAGGATCGCGAGGATCACGAGCAGCATGCCGCCGATGCGCGCGATCCGGAACACGTCGCGGCGGACGTAGGCGTACTCCTCCGAGGCGCGGACCGCGAGCGGGGCCGTCTCGCGGACCCGTGAGCCGATGTCGACGCCGCGCGCACGGTCGCGGCTCCGGCGCATCGCCGATTCGGCGGCGCGCTCCTCGGCGACGATCGCCGCCTCGAGCTCCGCGGCTCGCGCTTCCTCGTCGACGGTCAGCGCGTTGGACGGCCGAACCTGCACGGACGACGGCCGTGCGGCCTGGCGCTGGGTCCTGGGGCGTTGGCCGGGTCGGGTCGAGCCGCGGGTGCGCTTGGCCATGCGAGCGAAGGGCCTCCGATGCGGGTCGTGGCGGGCCGAGGGATCGGCCGCGGCGCCGCCGACGGGTGCGGGGCCACGAGCGGAGAGGATAGCACCCGAGGCCGGACGCTCCCGGCTGTGGGGCTCTCTGCAGCCCGCCGAAGCGGGAATTCGAGCGTGATGGGCGGTTGATTCGCCGGTGATCGGCGGCTGCTAGACTCGCCCGAGCCCGCGGTTCGGAGGACGTCCCGATCGATCTCAACGCGCTCGTCGCGCCGTACCTCGGGGCGATCCTCATCGTGCTCGGGGTCGCGATCGTCGGCCTTCTTTTTTTGATCACGTTCCTCTCGCGTCGGGTCACCCGGCTCCGTGGGCGGATCGAAGGCCTGACGCGGGGCGAGGAGGGTCGCAGCCTCGAGGCGGTCCTCGACGCGCACCTCGCGAAGGTCCACGAGGTCGGCCGCGAGCTCGACGAGCTGTCGGCGCGATCGGCGGTCCTCGAGGCGAACGCCCGGCGAGCGTTCCAGCGTATCGGCCTCGTGCGGTTCAACCCGTTCGAGGACACCGGTGGCAACCAGTCGTTCGCGGTCGCCCTCCTCGACGCCCACGGCGACGGGTTCGTGCTGAGCAGCCTGCACGGCCGCGGGGGGACGCGGGTGTATGCGAAGGCG
>DATFPL010000146.1:0-3560 GCA_035264845.1 Candidatus Limnocylindrales bacterium
TGGCGCCGTCGCTCACCTCCCGCACGAGATACGCGAGCTCCGCGGGCGCGACTTCGACGCCGTCGCTCGACTCGTTCCGCAGGCGCAGGTACTCGCCGGTGACCCAGTTGACGACCTGCTTCGCGTCGAGCCCGCGATCCGCGTCGAGCACCGCCTCGAAGAGCGTCGCCGCGCCGGCGTCCGCCACGAGGACCGCGGCGTCGTAGGCCGACAGCCCGAGCGCGTCTCGATACCGCGTTCGACGCGCGGCCGGCAGCTCCGGCAGACGCCCACGGAGTGCGTCGAGCCACGCGCCGTCCAGGTGGAGCGGCGGCAGATCCGGTTCCGGGAAGTAGCGGTAATCGTCTGACGATTCCTTGACCCGCATCCGGTATGTCGTCCCGCGCCCCTCGTCCCAGCCCCGCGTCTCCTGGACGACGACTCCGCCAGTGTCGAGCGCGGCAGCCTGGCGCTCGATCTCGGACTCGATCGCTCGCTCGACCGAGCGGAACGAGTTCATGTTCTTGATCTCGACGCGCGTCCCGAACTCCTCCCGGCCGCGCGGCCGGAGCGAGACGTTCGCCTCGACCCGCATCTGGCCGCGCTCCATGTCCGCGTCCGACACCCCGATCGTCCGCAGAAGGAGCTGCAGCTCTTCGGCGTAGCGACGCGCCTGCTCAGCGGTCCGAATGTCCGGGTCGGTCACGATCTCCATGAGCGGCGCCCCGGAGCGGTTGAAGTCGACGAGGCTGACGTCGCGCCCATCGCTCGCCGTCGAGTGGACGAGCCGCGCGGTGTCCTCCTCGAGATGGGCGCGCGTGATGCCGACCGTGAACGGGCCCGCCGATGTGTCGACAGTGAGCCGGCCCTTCGACGCGAGCGGGAGGTCGTACTGGCTGATCTGGTAGCCCTTCGGCAGGTCGGGATAGAAGTAGTTCTTGCGGTCCCACCGCGTCGCTTCGGGGATCGTCGCCTCGATCGCCATCCCGGTGGTGATGACGTGCTCGACGGCGAGACGGTTGATCACCGGCAGCGCGCCGGGCAGGCCGAGGCAGACGGGGCAGACATGCGTGTTTGGCGGCGCGCCGTCGAAGTCGGCAGAACAGGCGCAGAACATCTTGCTCGCGGTGCGCGGCCGGCAGTGGACCTCGATCCCGATGACCGGCTCCCAGCGCTCGAGAATCCCGTCGCGGCGGCGGGCCAGATCGGCGATCGTCATCGTCGCGGGCTCATGGAGCGACGGACGCGGCCGACACGAGGAAGAGGCCGTACAGCGCGACGAGCAACCACCCGACGGCGATCGTCACGCGCCGGAGGAAGAGCCGGATCCGGAACCGCGCGTGGAGCGGTCTGGCGGCCTCGATCGCCGTCCGCGTCGGGTCGCCGTCGTGTGCGAGCGGCCCCAGCGCCTCGCGCGCGACGGCGTAGCTGCGCCACGTCCCGAGCACGAGCGCGACGAGGCCGCAGAGGGTGACGACGACGGGCATCGGCGACAGTTTGGCACAGGCCCTACCGGGCCGGAATCATCGTCGGGCGGCGGGTCCGAGGCTCAGCGGATCTGGGTAAACCAGCCGATGAGCCAGCCGCATGCGAAGGCGGCAAGGGACGCCGTCGCGAGGTCCCCGACGCCGAACGCGACTCTCGCCCGGACGCGGACGTCGCTCACCGCCCGTATTCGGGCGGCGACGGCGTAGGTCACTGCATCGGGTCGAGCTCCCACGGGCGCAGCATCGAGCGGTGCGGATCATGTCGATGCCACGCCGGCCGCGGCCGGCGTTACAGCGCGGGGTCAGCTCCGGCGGACGCGCTCGACGAAGCGCCCGATGCGGACGAGGGCCTCCTCGAGCTTCTGGTAGCTCGTCGCGTAGCACGCCCTCACGTGGCCCTCGCCGGACGGACCGAACGCGCTGCCCGGAATGACGGCGACACGCTCCTCCTTGAGGAGGCGCTCGGCGAAGGTCTCCGAGTCGAGCCCGGTCGACGTGATCTGCGGAAACGCGTAGAACGCGCCGCGCGGCTCGAATGTCGGCAGCCCGAGCCCGTTGAGTCCCGCGACGAGGAGCTTCCGCCGTCGGTCGTATTCGGTCAGCATCCGCTCGACGTCCGCCTCGCCGCCGAGCAGTGCGGCGAGCGCCGCGTCCTGGGCCGTCGTCGGCGCCGACATGATCCCGTACTGGTGGACCTTGACGATCCCCTCGAGGATCGACGCCGGCGCCGCGAGGTAGCCGACGCGCCACCCGGTCATCGCGTACGCCTTGGAGAAGCCGCCCATGAGGATCGTCCGGTCGCGCATGCCGGGAAGGGCGCTCATCGCGCGGTGGCGGTAGTTGCCATACGCGAGCCGGTCGTAGATCTCGTCGCTGTAGACAAGGAGATCGTGGCGATCCGCGATCCGGGCGAGCTCGTCCTGGACGTCGTCGGGCAGGACGGCACCGGTCGGATTGCACGGATAGCCGAGGAAGAGCGCCTTGGTGCGCGGCGTGATGGCCGCCTCGACAGCGGCGGGATCGAGCGCGAAGTCGTCCTCGAGTCGCGTCGCGACGTGGCGGACGACGCCGCCGGCGAAGATGACCGCGGCCGGGTACGCGACGTACGACGGCTCGTGGATCACGACCTCGTCGCCGGGATCGCATGTGGCGCGGAGCGCGAGGTCGACGGCCTCCGATGCGCCGACCGTGACGAGAAGCTCCGCCGCCGGGTCGTACGACACGCCGTAGCGGCGCTCCAGATGCGTCGCCAACGACTTGCGCAGCTCGACCGTCCCGTAGTTGCTCGTGTAGTGGGTCCGTCCGCCGCGCAGCGACCGCACGCCGGCCTCGACGATCTGCGGCGGCGTGTCGAAGTCGGGCTCCCCCACTCCGAGGCTGATGACGTCGTCCATCGTCGCGAGGATGTCGAAGAACCGGCGGATACCCGACGGCGGGACGGCGCGGACGCGTGCTGAGAGCGCGCGCTCCGCGAGCGGCGCGCGGCCGCTCGAGGCTGGCTCCCGGACGATCGTCGGCTCGAGCGCGGGCTCGATCCCGGAGGTTTCGGTCGCCATCGTCCTCCTCGTCAGTGGGCCGCTGCGGGCGTGCGGGCGCCCGCGTCGCCGGCCGTGGCGAGGGCCGCGGGCTCGACGCCCCGCCATTCGGCGCCCGCAGTGACGGCCTCGTAGCCGCGCGCGAGCCGGAACAGCTCGAGCTCCTTCCACGGCGCGCCGATGAGCTGGAGGCCGACGGGCAATCCATCCGACAGCCCAGTCGGGACCGACAGCCCCGGCAGCCCGGCCATGTTCACGGGCAGCGTGCACGCGTCCGAGAGGTACATCGAGACGGGGTCGGCGAGCCGCGCGCCGAGCGGGAACGCGACCGTCGGCGACGTCGGCGCGACGAGGGCGTCGAAGCCGGCGTCGAAGACCGCATCGAAGTCGGCCTTGATCAGCGTCCGCACCTTCTGGGCCTTGAGGTAGTAGGCGTCGTAGTAGCCGGCCGACAGCGAATACGTCCCGAGGATGATCCGACGCTTCACCTCGTCACCGAATCCCTCACCGCGCGTCCGCGTGTTCAGGTCGAGGACGTCGACCGCGTTCTCCGCGCGGT
>DATFPL010000147.1:0-3981 GCA_035264845.1 Candidatus Limnocylindrales bacterium
AGCGCTGCCTCATGCACGCGCTCATTCGCCAGGTCGAGGGCGAGGAATAGGTAGTGATTGGTCATTTGGACTGGTCCTCCCGTCCGGTTGGCGAGGAACGACGGCTCAGCGGTGATGGTCGTCCGGCATCGTCACGCGCGAGTCGCTGCCCCACGCGAGGGCGGCTCCGTCGAACGCGGCGAGCGCCAGAACCACCAGGAACACGACTGCGAGGAGCTCCATCGCTCACCTCCGATGACTTGGTTTCGTAACCGTTGATAACTTCTCTATCGGTTACGTAGTCTACCCCCTTGCGCGTAACCTGTCAACGCGCGTAGAGTGGTTACCGATGAACGGACCTGCCCCGCACCAGCACGCTGTCGAGCTCGAAGAGGCCTTCGACTTCCTGAACACCAGGGAGCTCGAATCGGGTGCATTGGTGGACCATCTCGAGACGCCGGATGACGCCTTCGACTGGCTCGCGACGCACGACCTCGTCGACCGCGAGCTGCTCGACCGGGAGCGGGCACGGATCCAGGGCGACGCCGAGTCCGGCGCCCGCGCGCTGGCTCGCATCCGTCGTGTTCGCGACGCTCTCCGCGAGCTGACGGAGGCGGTCGTCGCGTCGCGGGCCGCCGCGCCGTCCGCGATCGCCGAGGTCAACCGCGCGCTTCGGGCGCGCGAGATCATCGAGCTCGAGGCGACGAGCGACGGCGTCCGCGTCGGGCACCGGCACGTCGGCGACCCGATCGACGACGCTCTCGCCCGACTGGCCGATCCCATCGTCCACGAGATCAGCGGCGGCAGGACGGACCGGCTGCGGATCTGCGCAGACGAGACCTGCCGCTGGGTCTTCTACGACGCCTCGCCGACGGGGCGGCGCCGGTGGTGCAACATGCAGACCTGCGGCAACCGGGCGAAGGCGGCGCGACACCGGGCGCGCAAGAAGGCGGAGGGCGCACAGCAGCCCGCCGCACGGAATTGATCGCGGTCGACGTCCGCCTCCGCGGCGTCACGCCCGACGACGTTTCGTTCTTCTTCGACCAGCAGCCTAGCGGCCGGCGGCGACCCCGACCTTCTTCTCGAGCATCGGCCGCACCTCGTTCGCGAGCCGCGTCATCGACTCCTCGTCGTACGGCGCGGGGAAGGCGGCAATGAGGTGGCGGTACCCGATCTCGAGGTACGGCTCCATGAATGCGGCGACGTCCTCGACGGTCCCCACCGGCTGATCCGTCCACGGCTTCGCGACGCGGTTCCGCTTGAACGCGTCCTGGAACACGCGCTCGGCCTCGGCTCGATCGTCGCGGATGACGACGGCACCGATCCCCGTCGTGCGCTCGATCTCGTCGGGATTGCGGCCGACGTTCGCGCAGTGCTCGAGGAGGATCTGCTCCTTGCGCTTGACCTGCTCGAGCCCGCCGCCGACGTTGTTCATGTCCGCGTACTTCGCGACGAGCTTGAGCGTCACCTGCTCGCCGCCGCCGCCGACGCAGATCGGGAGATGCGGCTGGAGCGGTCGTGGGTCGTTGCGGACGCGACGAGCACGGTAGCGCGAGCCCTCCGGCGCGGAGGGATTCGTGCCGTCGAGCATCCCCCGCATGATCGGCAGCGCCTGGCCGAGCCAGCGAAGCCGCTCCGGCGGCCCGTCACCGAACTCGAATCCGAAGTCGCGCGCCTCCTCCTCCATCCACGCCGCGCCGATGCCGAGGATCGCCCGGCCGTTCGAGATGTGGTCGAGGGTCGTCGCCATCTTCGCGACGAGCGACGGCTCGCGGTACGGGTTCGCGCCGACCATGAGGCCAATCCGCGTGTTCTCGGTCCGCGCTGCCCACGCCGTGAGCGTCAGCCAGCCCTCGTAGTTGGGGCCGTGCGAGTCGCCGACGATCGGGTAGAGGTGGTCCCATGTCCAGAGCGAGTCATAGCCGAGGCGGTCGGCGCGCTCGCCGGCGGCCTGCAGGGCAGGCCACTCGGTGTACTGGTTCCAGCACAGCGCGCCGAGGCGCAATCGATCGTTCGGCACGACGCGTCCTCCGTTCGGGAGATTGCCAGCAGTGCCGGGCAGTATTTGTCGGGCCGCCGAATCGCGCGTCCGAGGCGCCGGTCCGCCGGGATTGCTAGCGGATGACGATGTTGACGAGGCGGCCGCCGCCGGCGTGAATCACGCGCGCGGGCTCCTTCCCGCCGAGCGCGGCACGAACCTTGTCGCGGGCGAGGACGATCTGCTCGAGCTCCGTCTGGCTGATGCCCGCCGGCACGGTGACGCGGTCCCGCAGCTTGCCGTTGACCTGGACCGGCACCTCGCGTGTCTCGTCGACAACAGCGGTGTCGTCGACCTCGGGCCAGCGCTCGGAATGGATGGACGACCACTCGCGGCCTGCCGCCGTCAGTCGCCGCGTCCACAGCTCCTCGGTGATGTGCGGCGCGGCCGGTGCGAGCATGAGCAGCAGCAGCCGAACGGCCTCGTCCCACTCGGGCCCGCCGGCGATCGAGGTGCCGCGATACCGCATCAGCGTGTTGGCCAGTTCGATCAGGTGGGCGACCATCGTGTTGAACTTGAACAGCTCGTATTCGCCGGTGACGACGCGGAGCGTCTTGTGGGCGGCTCGGCGCAGGGCGATCGCCGCGGCGGCGTCGTCCTCGCCCTGGGGCAGGTGGCCGCTCTCCGGGTCGCCCGGCTCTCGGCCGTGCGGGTCGATCGCCAGCGTCCAGACGCGAGTCAGGAAGCGATGCACGCCGCCGATCCCGCTGGGGCTCCACGGGCCGCCCTGGTCCCACGGCCCCATGAACATGAGGAACAGGCGGACGGTATCCGCGCCGTAGCGCGCGACGAGGTCGTCGGGATCCTGGACGTTGCCGCGCGACTTGCTCATCCGCTCGCCGTCGTGGCCCAGGATCTGGCCCTGGTTGAACAGCCGCTTGAACGGCTCGTCCTGCTTGACGAGGCCGAGATCGCGCATCGCCTTTGTCCAGAACCGGCTGTACATGAGGTGCATGACGGCGTGCTCGGCGCCGCCCGTGTACTGGTCGACGGGCGTCCACCGATCCACCAGCTCGCGGTCGATCGGCGCGTCGTCCTTGTGCGGCGACAGATAGCGGAACCAGTACCACGACGAGTCGACGAACGTGTCCATGGTGTCGGTCTCGCGGCGCGCCGGGCCGCCGCACTTCGGGCACGCGACGTTGAGGAACGCCTCGTCGTGGTTGAGGGGGTTCTCGCCGCGACCGCCGTAGTCGACGGTGTCCGGTAACCGAACCGGAAGATCCGCATCCGGAACCGGCACGACGCCGTCGCGGTCGCAGTAGATGACCGGGATCGGCGTGCCCCAGTAGCGCTGCCGGCTGAACAGCCAGTCGCGCAACCGGTACGTGACGGTCGGCTTGGCGAGGCCGCGGTCGGCCAGCTTCGCCACGATTCGCCGTCCGCCGTCGTCGGCCTCGAGCCCCGTGAACTCCCCCGAGTTGACGAGCCGCTCGTCGGCGGCGTGCGAGATGTATGCCGTGTCGACGACCTCGTCTTCGGTGCCCGGCGCGGCGACGACCCGCCGAACCTCCAGCCCGAACTTCGTGGCGAACGCGAAGTCACGCTCGTCGTGCGCGGGGACGGCCATGATCGCTCCGGTCCCGTAGCCGCCCAGGACGTAGTCGGCGACCCAGATGGGGACCCGCTCGTCGTTCACCGGGTTGATCGCGTACGAGCCGGTGAAAACGCCGGTCTTCTCGCGGTCGGTGGAGAGGCGCTCGATCTCCGTCCGCCGCGTGGCCGCGGCGACGTATTCCTCGACCTCGGCACGCTGCTCCGGGTGCGCCAGCGTCGGGACGAGTGCGTGCTCCGGCGCGAGGACCATGAACGTCGCACCGAATAGCGTGTCCGGCCGCGTCGTGAAGACGCGGAGCTCGTCGCCGCCCGGCTGCGCATCGTCCGCGGCGGTTGTGAAGACGAGCTCGGCGCCCTCTGACCGGCCGATCCAGTTCGTCTGCTGCGTCCTGATCGGATCCGGCCAG
>DATFPL010000148.1:0-7440 GCA_035264845.1 Candidatus Limnocylindrales bacterium
TTCGGGTTCATGCGCCGCCACGGCCTGCTGCCGAGCCCGGAAGACGTGTACGTCAGCTCGAGCCAGGTCCGTCGCTTCGGGCTTCGCATCGGCGACCGCATCAGCGGCGCCGTCCGCGCCCCCCGCGAGGCGGAGAAGTACTGGGGCATGCTGCGGGTCGACGCGGTGAACGGCGTCGACACGGAGACGGCCCGGCGACGGCCCATCTTCAACGACCTCACCCCGGTCCATCCCGACGAGCTCATCAACCTCGAGACGGACCCCAAGAACCTCAGTCAGCGGCTCATCAACCTCGTCAACCCGCTCGGCAAGGGCCAGCGCGCGCTGATCGTCAGCCCGCCGAAGGCCGGCAAGACGTTCCTGCTCAAGCACATCGCCAACGGCGTATCGGCGAACTATCCCGACGTCCTCCTCATGGTCGCCCTCATCGGCGAGCGCCCCGAGGAGGTCACCGACATGCGGCGAAGCGTCAAGGGCGAGGTGATCAGCTCGACGTTCGACGAGCCGACCGAGAATCACACCCATGTCGCCGAGATGGCCCTCGAGATCGCGAAGCGCCAGGTCGAGACCGGCCGCGACGTCGTCATCCTCCTCGACTCGATCACCCGTCTGGCGCGGGCCTACAACCTCGCGCTCCCGCCGTCGGGCCGAACCCTTTCCGGCGGCATCGACCCCATCGCCCTCTATCCGCCGAAGCGCTTCTTCGGCGCCGCGCGGAACATCGAGGAGGGCGGCTCGCTGACGATCATCGGGACCTGCCTCGTCGATACCGGGTCGCGGATGGACGATGTCATCTACGAGGAGTTCAAGGGCACCGGCAACTCCGAGCTGATTCTCGATCGCAAGCTGGCCGAGAAGCGGATCTTTCCGGCGATCGACGTCCAGCGCTCCGGGACCCGTCGCGAGGAGCTGCTTCTCGAGGACGGCACCCTCAAGATGGTCTGGACGATGCGCCGGATGCTGTCCGCCGTCGGCACGAACGAGGGCATCGAGCTCCTCCTGAACCGGCTCGCGAAGACCGATAACAATGCCCAGTTCCTCGCAACGTTGACCAAGAGCCTGGACGCGTAAAGGCCGGCCTCCGCGGAGAACAGCGCCGCTCACGGAGGTCCGGGGCGGAGCTCCGCGACGCGATCGGCCGAGGTTGCCTCGACGCCTGGCCGCGAACGGCCCGCACGCGACGAGCGGGTCCCGTGGCGCCTCCGTACCACGCCGTCGCATCCGATCGGGTGGTGTCGCCGGGCAAGAGCGACCGCACCTTTCAGCCACGTAACGACCACGCCGCTGCCGTATCTGGTTTGCGACACGCTTCGGAGTCTGCTAGGGTGGCCCGGACGTTGAGGCCACCCAGTAGGCCTCGGCCGCGAGAGTAAGAGAGACCCCCAGCCTCGAATACCGCGACCTAACAACGGACGGCCCACCCGGTACACCCGTCGCACCGGTTGCCCACGCGCTCACTCACCGGGCCGTCTACGCCAGGAGACCGTATTGCTGAATGCAACGGTCGGCGCGCAGCGCGTCCTACGGCGACTGCGGCCGACACGCGGCAAGGCCCCCATCCGAGCGTTTCACTTCCGGCACCGCTCCGCCAGCGTCGCCCGCGACCTGCGGAACCGTGCAGCATCGCTGACGTCGACGACCGAAAGCGGCCCCGACCTGGTGGAGCGCGCGTCGTCGATTGAGCTGCCGCGGCGGCTCACGAAGCGCTTCGGCCATGAGGCGATCCTCCCGATCGCCGTCGTCCTGATCGTCGTCGTCGCGTCGGTCGTCAGCTGGCTCCCTGGCCGTGCGTCGACGACTGGGCCCGTTGGCGGCCCGCTCGGCGACGGTCCCGGGCCCCGCGTCGCGCTCGGGGGCGTCGCGGGCGCGGGCGGCAACGACGGCGAGGGTCCATCCGGCGCAGGCACCCAGAGTGGCGAGATCGTCTCGCCGGAGAGTTCGCAGGGAGGCGTCCCGGGGAGAGTCGATCCCGACGCCGCGACGCTCGGCGGCCGCGGCGAGCTGCCGGCTGCCACGACCGGCCGCGGACAGATGACGATCGACGGCACGATCGTCAAGCCGATCTCCGTCGACACCGATGTGCCCGACGGTCGGGGGTTGCTCAAGACGTACACCGTCCGGACGGGCGACACGCTGACGGGGATCGCGAACCGGTTCGGGCTGTCGGTCATGACGATCTGGTGGGCGAACAGCCTCAAGTCGGCCACCGACTTTGCGGTCGGTGACGACCTCATGATCCCGCCCCTCGACGGGCTCGTCATCACGGCCCGCGAGGGCGACACGCTCGAGTCGATCGGCAACACGTACGACGTCGCCCCCGACAAGATCTACGACCTGAACGGCCTCGAGGACCGCACCCTCGTCGTCGGGCAGACGCTCGTCCTGCCCGGGGCCGAAGGCGAGGCCATCGCGACGCCGACACCACGTCCCACGACGCGGCCCGTCGTCGCCACGCCGCGCCCAGTCGCGACAGGAACGAGCGGCACGGTCCGTCAGCCCACGACGTACAGCGGCGGCGCGATGGCCTGGCCGGTCATCGGCGGCAGCAACTTCATTAGCCAGTACTTCCACAGCGGCCACTACGCGATCGACGTCGCCGCGGACTACGGCTCCAGGGTCGTCGCGACAGCGAGCGGGACGGTCACCTTCGCCGGCTGGAAGGACAACGGCGGCGGGTACCAGGTGTGGATCTCACACGGCTCGAACCTCTACACGACCTACAACCACATGAGCTCGATCACGGTCGGACGCGGCCAGAGCGTCGCCCGCGGTCAGCAGGTTGGGCGTATCGGCCAGTCGGGTAACGCGACCGGTCCGCACCTCCACTTCGAGGTCTGGCGCGGGCCGATCTGGGACGGCGGAACGCGGGTCAACCCGCTCATCTACCTCTAGGACAGCCCGGCCGCGGGGGTAGGCCCGAGTCGTGGGCGATGGGCGCGGGCGCCGTCCGCGGGCGAGCCGGGAGCCCATGAGAAGATAGGCTCGATGTTCCTGGACCGCGTCACGATCTTCGTCCGTGCCGGGAGCGGCGGAGACGGGGCGGCGACGTTCCGCCGGGAGGCGCACGTCCCGCGCGGCGGCCCGGACGGCGGCGACGGCGGCCGTGGCGGCTCGATCCTCCTGCGCGTCGATCCCGGCGAGACGACGCTCCAGGCCTTCCGCTTCACTCACCACTTCAAGGCCCCCGCTGGGGGCCGCGGCGAGCGTGCCCGGCGCCATGGCAAGGCCGGCGACGATCTCCAGCTCGCGGTTCCGCCCGGGACCGCGATTCGCGATGTCGACAGTGGGCAGCTGATCGCCGACCTCGTGGCGTACGGTCAGGAGGTGCTCGTCGCGCGCGGCGGGCGAGGCGGGCTCGGCAACACGCACTTCAAGACCGCGACGCACCAGGCGCCGAAGCACGCGCAGAAGGGCGAGCCGGGGGAGGAGCGGTCGCTTGCGCTCGAGCTCCGGCTGATCGCCGACATCGGACTCGTCGGCCTTCCGAACGCGGGCAAGTCGACGCTCCTCGCCGCGCTCACCGCGGCACGGCCGAAGATCGCCGACTACCCGTTCACGACACTCGAGCCGAATCTCGGCGTGATGGACCTCGGCCCAGAGGACGAGCGCCGGCCGACGATCGCGGACGTGCCAGGGCTCATCGAGGGCGCGAGCACCGGCGCCGGGCTCGGGCACGCGTTCCTTCGTCACGTCGAGCGGACGCGGATCCTCGTCCACGTCGTCGACGGATCGTCGCGCGACCCCGACTGGGACCACGGCGTGATCCGCGGCGAGCTCGAGGCGCACGATCCGGCGCTCCTCGACAAGCCGATGCTCGTCGCCTTCAACAAGCTCGACCTGCCGGCAGCGCAGCGCGTTTGGCCCGAGTTCCGCGAACTGCGCGCGGCGGACGGGTTCCGGACGCTCGCCGTCGCCGCCGCGACGGGTGAGGGCCTCGACGAGCTGCGCGGCGCCCTCGCCGATTTGCTGCCGGACGCAGCCGAGCTCGCGGCGCCGCCCGAGTCGGCAGGCGTCGTCGTCCACCGGCTCGATGCGATGCCGGACGGCTTCGTCGTCGAGGTCGAGAATGGCGGGTTCCGGGTCCGCGGCCGGCGGATCGAGCGCCTTGCGGCGCAGACGAACTTCGACAACGAGGAGTCCGCGGAGCGGTTCCAGCGCGACCTCGCGCGGCTGGGGATCGAGGATGAGCTCCGCAAGGCGGGGGTCGCCGCAGGGGACATGGTCCGCATCGGGGCGACGGAGCTCGAGTGGGAGCCGCAGCCCTGGGAGGGCCGATGACGAGCGCGGCGGAGCGACCGGCGGGCACGCCCCGCGAAGCCGCGCCGAACGAGCTCGAGCCGCCGCGCCTCGCGCGACCCGTCGTGCCCGGCTCGATCGCGGTGATGGGCGGCACCTTCGACCCCATTCACATCGGCCACCTCGCCGCGGCAGAAGAGGTCCGCGAGGCGCTCGGAATCGAGCGGATCCTCTTCATGCCCGTCGGCATCCCGCCGCACAAGACGGGCAGGATCGTCACGCCGCCGGCGCATCGGATCGCGATGGTCGAGCTCGCGATCGCCGACAACGACGCATTCGAACTGAGCCGCGTCGAGGTCGATCGGCCCGGTCCGTCGTACACGCTCGACACCGTCGATGAGCTCGGGGGTCTCGAGCGAGACGCCGGCCGGGAGCCGGATCTCACGGTGATCCTGTCGGCGGAGTCGTTCCGCGGGCTTCCGACATGGCATGACCCGGAGCGACTGCTCCGGGCGTGCCGCATCGCCGTGGTGCCGCGCGGCGGGTTCGCGCCGCCCGGCGTCGCGTGGCTCGATGAGCACTTCCCCGGCGCGGGCGCACGCGTCGAGTTCCTCGATGCGCCGCGGCTCCGCCTGTCGGCGACGGAGATCCGTGCCCGTGTCGCCGCCGGCCGCTCCGTCCGCTACCTCGTCCCGGACGCGGTCCGGCGGTATATCGAGGACCATGAGCTCTACCAATCGGATCTCTGGAGGAAGAACTGACGACGTGACTGCCGAAACCCGCGCGCGGAGGACGACCCGACCGTGACCGAATCAATGACCGCCGGAACGGCGGCGCCCCGACCAGACGGACTGCCCAAGCGGAGCGGCCGCGCGCCCGCCGGCGAGCGTTCGCCGCTCGACGTCGCGCGCCGGGTCGCCGAGCTCGCGGAAGACAAGAAGGCCGCCGACATCGTCGTGCTCGATCTGACCGGGCTCACGACAGTCGCCGATTACTTCGTCATCTGCTCCGGCGGGTCCGAGCGGCAGCTCGCGGCGATTGCCGACGGCATCGTCGAGGCGCTGCGCGCCGAAGGCATGCGGCCGATCGGGCGCGAGGGCATCCCGGCGTCGCACTGGGTCCTCATCGACTTCGGTTCGGTCATCGTCCACGTCTTCACGCCGCCGGAGCGGGATTTCTACGGCCTCGAGAAGCACTGGTCGGAGGCGAAGACCGTCCTTCGCGTCCAGTAGCGCGGCCGTCGCGGCCGGCAGCGGCGTCTCGGTACGGTCTCGACGGGGGTACCGTCGGGTCATGTCGGCGGATTCGGGCGGTTCATAGAGTCCGGGCCAGTGGATGGCCGTGTGGCCCTCCCACCCGAGGGCCCGGCGTCAATGTCCCGCCTCCGCGAGCGTTGCCCAGCGTGCACCCGCCGCCTGATCACGACCAGGTTCGACACGACGTTCCGGCTGCCTGATCGAAGTGAGCGGCTGTGCTTCGGGATCCCCGGCGGCCTGTGCGAGGACTGCCACCAGCTGTACATCGAGCCGGACCTCATCGAGTTGCTCGACCTCGGCGACGCGCGCTGCGTGTTCGCCATCGAGAGCGATCTCGTCGTCCAGGAGCAGGCCTGGTCGAGCGGGCACTAGCCCGCGGCGCCGATCCCCCGAGGATCGCGGCGTTCGTGGTCAGGACGCCTCGCGTGCGTCCTTCGCCGGCGGCGACATCCTCGGCGCATCAACCGACTCGATCGAGCGCGGCTCCGGCCCCCGCACGGACCTGATGAGATCGCGCGTCGCGTCGATGGTCGCCTGGCTTTGCGCGACGGTCTGCCATGTGCCGTCCGCGGTCCGATTCGACGGACGGATCGTCACGACCGCGGGCTTCAGGTGCGAGATGTGGACGTGGCGCACGGGCCAGTTCGCGCGGGCACGGAACTCGACTCTCGCGAGGCCCGAGCCCTCCTGCGATCCGTACTCGCCGGCCATCGTTTCGCCGGCGAGGAACTCTCGCCATGTGTCGTCTAGAACGGTGAGCGCATCGCGCGGCGTGACGTCGTCGATTCGCATCGTCAGCAACTGCTCGTGCTTGATCCCGAGCACCCGCTCCACGTTGGGGCTCGCCGCGATGTAGCGACGGTCGTCGTCGACGATGAGCACGACCTCGTCCGGGTCCAGTGCGCCGACGGCGAGCTGGTACGCAAGCCAGGCGCGGGCGACTTCTGCGGCCGCACGCGGGCACGACTTGTCGGCATCGACGAGTGACTCGAAACGGCGCTGCGCGGCGCGCCACTCGGCGAGCAGTTCGGCGACGTCCTCCGACATGCCCTGTCTCCCAAATCCCGGTTGGGACGTACGAGTCTACCCGGCCAGTAGGGGCAGGACAACATGCAATAACGCGAGAAATCCGGCCCAACGTCCCGTTACGCGGCGCGTCCGACCCGGTCCGCGATCCACAGAACGAACGCCAGTCGGCGCTGCGCCTCCGTCGCCGCAGCGCCAGGAGCGCCGCGGATCGCGGCGTCGAGCTCGACGAGGCCGTCGAGGGCGGCGTCGAGCTCGGGCTGCGTCCAGGCACGCGCCTGCTCGGCCAGCTTCTCGGCACGAAACGGCTTGAGGCCGAGCGTCCGAACGAGCGATCCCGGGCTCGCGCCCGACGCAAGATGGTCGGCCACCTGGACGAGGTCACGGACGCGGCGGTGCAGCTGCGCCATGACCACGAGGTCCGGCGTCGTGTCGAAGAGTCGCTCGAGCAGCTCGAGCGCGAGCCCTACCCGCCGTCCCGCAACGGCGTCGAGGAATGCCCACGTCGAGCCTGGGACGACTTCCGGGACGAGCGCGCCGACGTCGTCCACGGACACGATCGCGGCAGGCCTGTACAACGCCAGCTTCTCGAGCTCGCCGACCGCGAGCTGTCCCTGGCGACGACGATCGATGTCGCCCTCGCGGACGAACCCTCCCACGCGCCGTGCGATCTCGCGGGCAGCGCCCGCCGCCAGCGTGACGCCGCGTTCCGTCGCCTGGCGCTCGATCCACGACGCGAGCTCCCCTTGCTTCGGCGCTTTCCTCTCGCGCGCGGCGCCGCCCAGTGCCGCGACCGCCTTGGCGACGGCGTCGAGCGCCGCGGGGCGTCGCGACCCGTCGGTCGTCTCGAGGAACGCGATCGCATTGCCCGGCGCTACGTTCGCGAGCAGCGAGATCAGCGCGTCGCGGTCGTCCTTCGTCC
>DATFPL010000149.1:0-7768 GCA_035264845.1 Candidatus Limnocylindrales bacterium
GAGGCCGACGGGATCCGGCTCATCCGGTCGATCTCCTTGAGTGCGCGGGTCCGGATCTCGTCCGGCATGCCGGCGGCCTCGACCTTGTCGCGCAGCTCGTTGATCTCGGCCTGCTGCGGATCGTCCTCGCCCAGCTCGCGCTGGATCGCCTTCAACTGCTCGCGGAGGATGTACTCCCGCTGGGTCTTGTCCATCTCGGACTTGACCTCGCTCTGGATCTTCCCCTTGAGCTCTAGGATCTCGACCTGGCGGGCGAGGAACCCGCTGACGAGCTTGAGGCGCTCGACGACGTCGATCGTCTCGAGCAGCTCCTGGCGCTGTTCCGTCGTCATGTCGGGGCTGTACGCGACCATGTCCGCGAGCAGCCCTGGCTCGGTGATGTTGCGCGCGGCGACGGCCGCTTCCGGCGGCACGGGCGCGCCGTTGGCGACGTACTGCTCGATCTGCGCCTGGACCGTGCGCATGAGCGCCTGGACCTCGACCCCGGCGGGGCTCTCGTCGGCGACCTCCTCGATGCGGGCGCGGAGGTACGGCGAGGACTGGGCGAATCCGCGAACGCGGAGCCGGCCCTGGCCCTGGACGATGGCGCGCACGGTGCCGTCCTGAAGCTGGACGACCTGGGCGATCTTCGCCAGTGTGCCGACCTCGTAGAGCTCGGCCGGATCCGTGATGTCCTCCTGCTCAGCCTGGCGCTGGGTCACGAGGGCGATTGGGCCACCCTCGGCGACCGCGGCGTTGAGCGCGTTGACGCTCTTCTCGCGGCCCACCTGGAGCGGGACGATCATCTCCGGGAAGATGACCGTCTCCCTGAGCGCGACGAGCGGCAGCTCGCGCGTCGGGGCGGCGGTCTGCGGCTCCTCGGTCGGGGTGGACGGTCGCTTGGCCATTGGGTTCTCCTGGTTTTTCCTGGTGCTCGTGCGTGGCGGTGGTGTGCCGAAGTGACCGGCTCCGCGGCCCGGCGAAGGCCGCGGAGCAGTCGTGGGTTACGTGATCCGGGTCATGCGCCCCGGATTGCCTCGCTCGTCTCGGCGGCCCGGCGATCCGCTCCCTCGTCGTAGAGCCGCTCGAGGATTCGCGTTCCAAGCCGCTCCTCGAGCTCGAAGAGGATGCGAACACCGGCGAGGTTGACGCCGAGGTTCTGGGTCAGGTGACGGATCCAGAGGACCCGTCGAATGTCGTTCTCGCTGTAGAGGCGAATGTTGGATGGCGTCCGGGCCGGACAGACGAGCCCCTCGTCCTCGTAGATCCGCAACGTTCGCGGGTGGACGCTGACGATGCTCGCCGCGACGCTGATGACATAGACCGGGCGAGTCGGGTCGCGGTCCGGCCGGTGGTACGCCATTCGGTCAGGCCTGGCTGCCTTCGTCGGGGCTGGAGCCGCTTGCGTGCGACGTCCCATTTGTGTGCGACGTCCCATTGGCCGTGGGGCTGATGCGGATCTGCTTCGGCTTGACCTGCTCGGCCTTCGGAATCCGAAGGGTCAGGATCCCGTTCTCGAACGCCGCCTCCGCCTTGTCGGGCTCGAGGCCCGCCGGGAGGTTGACGGAACGGCTGAAGCTGCCCCGACGGATCTCGCGGACGACGTACCCGCCGTCCTCGTTCCGCTGCTCCGACGCGGTTTCGCCGCGGATCGTCAGCGTGCCGTTCTCGACCGTGATCTCGACGTCCTCGGGCTTCGCGCCCGGCAGGGACGCCTCGATCACGAGCTCGTCGGCGGTCGTTGAAACGTCGAGCGGAAGGCCGAAATCGGACTCACGGTCGCCCCAGTTGCCGGGGCGGACGAAACTGTCCTCGAACAGCCGATCCATCGCCTGGCGGAGCGAGAGCAACTCCCCGAAGGGCGATGGACGGCGCGCAATCGTCATGATGCGACACCTCCTGAACTGTGATGATCCGACTGCCCGTCGTCCCTCGACGGACACATCGGCATCCTAGAACCCTGACAATCCCATTGTCAAGACTCAGGAGTGCGTCGGTGATGCCCTCGCGCAACCGGGTGCCGCCCGGCAACGTCAGCCCGCGCTCGCCGTCTCCGTGCCGATCAGCTGCTCGTGGAGGAGGGCTTCGCACTCGGTCCGCCCGATCGCGATCACCTTGTCACCCTCGCGCAGCGGCGTATCGGGGCGCAGCGGCGTCGCGACGCCGTCCCGGATCACCGCGAACAGCGAGCAGCCCTCGGGGATGGCGAGATCCTTCGGCGCCCGCCCGACCGCCGGCGAGCCCGCCTGGAGATGCGCCTCGATCAGCTCGAGCTCGCCGCCGCCGAGCGCGGCGAGATGGAGCAGCTCGTGGACGGGAATGTCCTGCTCGATCGAGCCGAGGATCATCCGCGTCGGGCTGATCAGCTCGTCGACGCCGAGGTGCTTGAACAGGGACTCGTTCTTCGGGTTGTTGACCCGGGCGATCGTCCGCGGCACGTCGAAGTGGTGCTTCGCCATCTGGCAGATGACGAGGTTGTCCTCGTCGTCGCCGGTCACGGCGGCCACGATGTCGGCGCGGTTGCAGCCCGCCTCGGCCAGGTACTTCCCCTCGCAGCCGTCGTGCGGGATGACGATCGATCCGATCTCGTCGGCGATCTGATCGGCGCGCGCGCGGTCCTTCTCCATCAGGACCACCTCGTGGCCGGACTCGATCAGCTCCTTCGTGAGGTAGTAGCCGACCTTGCCGCCGCCGATGACGAGGACGAACATCAGCCGGCGTCCTGCGTCGCGGCGCGCGACCCGACCGTCGACGGCTCCAGGGTGACGTCCGACGCCGACGCCGACTCCCCGTCGGGCGCGGCCGGGACCTCGTGGTGCTCGCCACCCGGGTGCTGACCGCGCGGCGCGTAAACACCCGGGACACCGGACACCGGCAGCCCGAGGTACGTCCGAACCGCGTCTCCCATCAACGTCGTTCGGCACAGGACCGCCAGGCCCAGGTCGGCGTAGGCCGACGCGCGGAGCGGGTCGTTGACCTTCGCGACGACCTGGCGGGCGCCGAGTGCCTCGACCGCCAGCTGCGCTGCCATGACGTTCCGGTTGTCGCCTTCGGTCATCGCCAGAAAGATGTCCGCGTCCTCCGCGCCCGCCCGGCGGAGCGTGTCCTCGTCCGTCCCGTCGCCGCGAACCGCGGTCCCGCCGAACGATCCGGGCAGGCGGTCGAATGCGCGCGTCGAGGTGTCGACGACGATGACGTCGTGGCCCGCGCGGTCGAGGAAGTCCGCCATCTCCGCTCCCACCCGACCACAGCCGACGATGACCGATTTCAAGCTGCCTCCTCCGGCATCGGCTCGCGTACGACCCACACGGAACACGGCGCGTTCTTCAACACGTAGGGGATCGTACGGCCGATCGCGAAATCGCCTCCGAACCGCTTCCGGTACGGCAGCCCAACCACGAGGAGGTCCGCGCTCCGCTCGGTTGCCTCGTCGACGAGGGCGGCGCCGACGTCGCGAGCCTGGAGCAGGATCGGCTCCATGTGCTGGCGGTGCGTCTCGGCCACGCTCTCCGCCAGGTCGAGGACGCGCTGCGCCTCCTCGGAGCCGCCGGCGACGTCGGCGTCAATCGGCAGCGTCCAGTCGATCTCGACGACGTGGACGGCGAACAACTCGGCCTTGAGCGGCCGCGCGAGCTCGGCGACGAGGCCGACGATCCGCGAATCGCTGGGTCCGCCGTTCAGCGCGAGGACGACGCGCCGAAACGACGGCTTGTCATGGTCGGGCACGTTGCTCCGCTCCTCGGGGCTGGGAATGGGGCCGCGGTTGGGCGGCCGGAGCGGGCGCCACGATACCACCGGGCGGCGCCGCGCAACGGTCAGGGTGCGGGCTCGCTCCCGCTGCTGCCGCCGATCACCGCGAGGCTGGCGTCAGGCTCGTCTCGCCGGTACGGCACGTTCACGACGACGGTGTGTGGCCGCCCCAGGAGCGCGGCTCGTAGCCGCTTGGCCGACTGGTTGTAGAGCAGACGCTCCCACCACCGCCTGGCGACGTACTCCGGGATGACGACAAACGTCGTCGGCGACTCGTGGCCCGGCGGCCACGCCTGGTCGAGGACGTCGAGGTACGACAGCAGCGGGCCGACGAGCGCGCGGTACGGCGACTCGACCACCACGAGCGGGATGTCGGGCAGCTGGCGCTCCCAGCGGGCGCGGATACGGGTCGCCTCCGGGGGGTCGTCGGATACGAGCACAGCGCGGACATCGTCGGAGATGGTCCGTCCGACGTTGACGGCCTGCACGACGGCGCGCGTGATCCCCGGCACCGGGATGACGACCCGCTCGGCGCGGTGTGGCCTCGGAATGACACCCTCGGCGCGGACGGCGAGCTGCCGCGCGGCGCGCGCGTACTGGCGGTGGATGAACACCATCATCACGACGAGGATCGGGATGATGACCGCGACGAGGAGCGACTCGGGCGCCTTCGCCGCCGTCACGATCACGGCGACGATGCCGGTCAGGACGCAGCCGAACCCGTTGATCGCGAGCCGCCACCGCCATCCTGATCCGCGGACCCGGCGCCAGTGTTTGACCATGCCGCCCTGGCTGATCGTGAACGACACGAACACACCGACGGAGTAGAGCGGGATGAGCGCGTGCGTGTCGCCACCGAACGCCACGAGCAGCACGATGGCGACCGCGCTCAGGATGACGATCCCGAGGGTGAACGCGAGCCGGTCGCCACGGAAGCTGAACTGCCGCGGCATGTAGCCGTCCTCGGCGAGGATCGCGGCGAGGCGCGGGAAGGCGTTGTAGCTCGTGTTCGCGGCGAGGAACAGGATCAGCGCTGTGAAGGCCTGGAACAGGTAGAAGCCGACTGACCCGTTGCCGTACACGACTGCAGCAACCTGGCTGACGACGGTCTTCTTCACGGGCTCGTCGAGCGGGACGATGCCGAAGCTGTCGGCGACGAACGTGATCCCGACGAAGAGGATCCCGAGAAGCAGCGCCATCGCAGTCAGCGTCGCTGCCGCGTTCCGGGACTCGGGCGGCTTGAACGCCTGGACGCCGTTCGCGATCGCCTCGGTGCCGGTGAGCGCGACGGATCCGGACGCGAACGCCCGCAGGATCAGGAGCACGCCGAGCGGCTCGAGGAGCGACGGCTGGCCGGGCAGCGGCGCGGGCGAGGCGCCGCCCTCGCCGAGGACGACGATCCGCACGACGCCGACGACGACCATCAGCAGCGCCGAGCCTACGAAGAGGTACGTCGGGACGGCGAAGATGTTGCCGGACTCACGGAGCCCGCGCAGGTTGCCGATCGTGATCAGGACGATTGCCGCGACGCCGACGAGGATCCGGACATCGAAGATTTCCGGGACGGCCGACGTGATCTGCTCGACGGCGGAGGCAGTCGAAACGGCGACCGTCATGATGTAGTCGACAAGCAGCGCCGCCGCAGCGACGAGCGCGGAGACGCGCGGCAGGTTCGCCCGCGCCACCGCGTAGGCGCCCCCGCCGGACGGATACGCGTACCCGATCTGGCGGTAGCTCGTCGAGACGACGGCCAGCAGCAGCGCGATGGCGGCCGCGATCGGAAGGCTGAGCAGCAGCGCGCCGGTCCCGGCGAGAACGAGGACGCGCAGGATCTCCTCGGTCGCGTAGGCAGACGAGCTGATGGCGTCCGAGCTGAAGATCGCGAGCGCCTTCTTCTTCGACAGCCGCTCGTCGATCTCGTCGTAGTTGGACAGCGGGCGCCCGAAAAGGAAGCTCCGCACGCGGGCGGCGGCGCGTCCGGCGGGCGTCAGCGGACGGCTCGCCGCCTCCTTCGCGATGAGCGTGTTCGGCCCGGCGTAGCGGAAGTAGGGCGAGTGGGGCCGCGCCACGCGGACGCGGCGGTCGGCGAGCTTGCGGCCCTTGAGCGGCCGTCGGCCACCGATCATCGGCGCGAGCGAGACGCTCGGCCGGGCGCGGGAAGGCCGGGTTCGTGGTTGGGCATCAGGCAATCATCCGCCGCCGCCGCCGCGCTCAAACGGCGGCGCTGATGGTTCGGCTCAAGAACTGCTCAAGATCCTGGCCGCCGCGCGCTCCCCTCCGCTGTTCGACGCGCTCAGCGTGGGCAGGCGTAGCATCGAGCGATGGCCGCAGCGCTCGTGTCGCGATCCAGCGCCCTCGCCGCCGCCGTCGCCGCGGGCTGGCTGGCCGCCGCATCGCTCGTGGTCTGGGTCCTCGAGGATGTCGTCGGCGTGCCGAACGCGTCGTCGGCGTACCTGCTCGCCGTCGTCGGGACGGCGGTCGGCGCAGGCACGACGGCGGCCGTCCTCGCGTCCGCGGGCGCGTTCCTCCTCTATGACTTCCTCTTCACCCGCCCGATCCACACGCTCGCCGTCACGAATTCCGAGGAGTGGCTGACGCTCCTGCTCCTGCTGTTCGTCGGGGTCGTCGTCGGGAGGCTCGCCGCGAGCCAGCGCGAGCGGGCGGACGCGGCAGCTAGACGCGAACGGGAAGCCGTTGCGGCGTTCCGGATCAGCCACACGCTCGCGCTCGCGTCGTCGACGCGGGAAGCCCTTCCGGCGCTGGCCGGGATCGTTGCCGCGGAGTCACGCTTCGACCGCGTCTGGATCACGCTCGGTGCGGACGACGCCACGGAACGGGTCGAGGCGGACACGGGCAGTGGTCCGCCACCCGGGGCGGCGATCGCGTCCGTGCTGGTTCGGCGACCCGGCGACGAACCGGCCGAATGGATCCGGGTCCATGCGGCGGGTGCGGGCGGCGCCGCGCGGGCCGCCGATCGCGCCGGGATGTACCGGGTGATCATCGAATCCGGCAGCTCGCGGCTTGGGTCGATCCGCGCTTCGCGCCCCGCCGTCGCGGGGCGGCCGAGCCGCGAGGAGACGCGGCTCGTGTCCGCTGCAGCGGACCAGACGGCGCGCGGACTCGAGCGAGACGCGCTCGCGAGGGACGCGGTGAGTGTCGAGGTCGCGCGGCGGAGCGACGCGCTCAAGACCGCGCTCGTCGAATCCGTGTCACACGACCTGCGGACGCCGCTCGCCGCCATCCGCGCGGCGGCCGGCAGCCTCGCCGATGCAGAGGTCGCGTGGCAGGCCGACGAGATCCGCGCGGCCGCGGCGTCGATCGACCGCGACGCCGAGCGGCTCAGCTCGCTCGTCACGAATCTCCTCGACCTCGGTCGAATCGAGGGCGGTGCGCTCCGGCCCGAGCGTGAGCCGTTCGTGCTGGCGGACCTCGTAGCGGACGCGGTCGAGCGCCTGTCCGCGCGGATGGACGGGCGCGACGTCGAGATCGACGTGCCGGCCGAGCTGCCGCCTGTTCTCGTCGACTCGCTGCACGTCGACCAGGCCCTCACCAACATCCTCGAGAACGCCGCCGTCCATTCGCCGCGGGCCGCCGCCATCCGCGTCAGCGCTCGCGCCGACGAGCCCGGCACCGTCCTCGTGACGATCGAGGATGGCGGCGGCGGCGTCCGCGACGACCTCCTGCCGCGCTTGTTCGAGCGGTTCTTCCGTATTGCACCGGCGCGCGAACGGTCGCGGCGGGGCACCGGCATCGGGCTGACGGTCGTCCGCGGCCTCATCGAGTCGACGGGCGGCAGCGTCGCGGCGCGCCGGAGCGAGCTCGGCGGACTGGCCATCGACATCCGGCTGCCCGTCGCATCCGGGGATGTCGACGCCGAGAGCGTGATGCCGGGCCCGGCCGCGGCACCCGAGTCAGGCTCGGAACCACAGGCTGCCGGGCGCGCGCCACACGGCACGCCGCCGCCCGTCGCGACCGGGCGGTGACAGATCCGCTGATCCTCGTCGTCGAGGACGACCGGTCGACCTCGAGCAGCGTGTCG
>DATFPL010000150.1:0-3647 GCA_035264845.1 Candidatus Limnocylindrales bacterium
GCGGTGGGTCGACGGTGCCGACGCTCCGTGACCGATTGCCGGCGGATCTGCGGACCGCCGAATCCGGTCCGGACTTCGACGCGCTCCCCTTCGCGTCGCTCTACCTGATCGACGACGAGTTTGCGGCGGAGATTGCGAATCGGACCATGCACGGGGTCATGCACCTGGGCTGGGTCCCGGACATGAAGGGCGGCTACCGAGGCCAGATGGCTGTCCTGGTGAAGCCGAACGGATTGCTCGGGACTGCCTACATGGCCGCGATCAGACCATTCCGGCACCTGATCGTGTACCCCGCGATCGTGCGAGGGATCGAGCGGGCCTGGCGGGCGCGGGGCAACGATCCATCACCCGGCGACGCGTAACTGGTCGCGGGCGGTGGCCGATCAGCTCGCCGTCAAGGTAACGACGGAAGGAGCTCGGGTCAGGTCTTGCATTGCACGGTTCGAAGCGCGGGGTCAGGTCTTGCATTGCCACATTTGGTAACGCCCAGACCGGCGGATGTCGCACTGCAAGACCTGACCCCATACCTCACGGCCCGGCTTACCACTGTCCCGCGTCACAACCGGCTAAGTTCTCGACATGAGCGAGTCGCGACGTCACGTGAGCGCGGGGTCATGAGCGCGGGGTCAGGTCTTGCATTGCCACTTTTGGTAACGCCCAGACCGGCGGATGTCGCATTGCAAGACCTGACCCCATACCTCACGCTGACCCCATACCTCACGGCCCGCTTACCACTGTCCCGCGTCCCAACCGGCTAAGAGCCTATCCCGCTAGGAAGGGTCCTCTGACCTGACGGCGAAGTCCGACCTCGTTGAGAAACTCGATGAGGGAGGATGAGAGTGGGTCTGGTGAATAGGGACGACGGGTGGCGGATTCCCGATGAGACGTGGGAGCGGATGGCGCCGCTTTTGCCGCCGCGGCCGTCGCATCCGTTGGGCTGTCACAACCCGCGGGTGCCGGATCGGGACGCGATGAACGCGATCTTGCTGGTGGTGCGGACGGGGATGCAGTGGAACGCGCTGAACGCGACCGGGATCTGCTCATCGAGCTCGGCGCACCGCCGCTTTCAGGAGTGGGTGAAGGCGGGCGTGTTCGAGGAGTTCTGGCGGCAGGGGCTGCTCGCCTACGACCGGCTGAAGAGGATCGACTGGGAGTGGCTCTCCTGCGATGGGGCGATGGGCAAGGCGCCGCTTGGCGGCGAGAAGACTGGCCCCAATCCCACTGACAGGGCGAAAAGGGGGCAAAGCGATCCGTTCTTTGCGACGGCGACGGCGTCCCGATCGGGCTCGAGATCGCGGGCGCGAACGTGAACGACTTCAAGCTGCTGCGCGCGACGCTCGAGAGCATCGTGATCGAGCGGCCGGACGTCACCGTCGACGCGCCGCAAGGCCTGTGCCTGGACAAGGGCTACGACTACCCTGAGGTGTACGAGCTACTCGACGAGCTCGGCTTCACCGGCCACATCCGCTCCCGCCGCGAGGAGAAGAAGCAGCTCGAGCGCGATGTCGGCTTCCGTGCCCGCCGCTGGGTCGTCGAGCGCACCCACTCCTGGCTCAACCGCTTCCGCGGCCTCCTCGTCCGCTGGTCGAAAAAACCCGAAAACCACCGCGCGCTCCTCCAACTCGCCTGCGGCCTCGTCACCTGGCGGCTCGCGACCTCCGAAGGCCTAGCGGGATAGGCTCTAAGTTCTCGACATGAGCGAGTCGCTGCGCGTGACGATTGTTTACGAACCGGGCGACGACGGATGGATCGTTGCCTCGATTCCCGAGGTTCCGGGTGCGAATAGCCAGGGGCGCACACGCGAGGAGGCGCGGGCGAACGTGATCGACGCCCTCCGCGGGATCCTCGAGCTGCGGTTCGGGGAGCACGCGGCCGTCCGCGACGCCGCAGACAGCGACCCACTCGAACTCGTCATCGGCGGTTGAAGCGCCGAGATCTCGAGCGCCACTTGCGCAATCATGGCGCGCGGCTCTTGCGCGAGGGCGGCAACCACGGTTTCTGGGGGTTCTACGCCGAACGCTCGAGTGCAGTGCCACAACATCGCGAGATCGACTTCGTCTCGCGCGCACGATCTGTACCGACCTCGGGATCCCGCCTCCGACGGGCTCGCGTTGACGCCGCTCCGCCATCGGCGGTGATCGGACTCTCGGCATGCACGCCCTGCCTCTGAGGAGTAGGTTCGGCGCTGCTGGTCGTGTCGTCGTGACCGCGCAGCCAGAGGACGAGGAGGATTTGATGTTCCGGGTTCGATCGACGATGACCCTGCGGCTTGCACTGTTTCTGATCACGCTGTTGCTGGGTGCGAGTGCCGGTGGATCCGTCGCGAGCGCCGCGCCGTCGGCGCCCGACTTCGGTCCGAACGTCATCGTCTTCGACCCGAGCATGCCGGTCGGCCAGATCCAGGCGACCGTCGATGCGATCTACGCCCAGCAGGTCAACGCCGAGATGGGCACGAACCGCTACGCGCTCCTGTTCAAGCCCGGCGTCTACGGCACTGCGGCGCAGCCGCTGCAGATGAAGGTGGGCTACTACACGGAGGTCGCGGGCCTGGGCGCGTCGCCGGCCGACGTGACGATCAACGGCAAGATCGAGGTTTACAACCGCTGCCTGAACGACGGGGGCACGAGCAACTGCCACGCCCTCGTCAACTTCTGGCGCACGCTGTCCAACCTCTCGCTGAACATCAACGGCGCCGGGCAGGACGGCTGTCGCGCGTCGGCGAACTTCTGGGCCGTCTCGCAGGCGTCGTCGATGCGCAGAGTCAACATCTCCGGCGGCAACCTCTCCCTCATGGACTACTGCACGGCGGGGCCGCAGTACGCGAGCGGCGGCTTCATCGCCGATTCCAACCTGCCGTTCGTGATCAACGGCTCGCAGCAGCAGTGGCTGACGCGGAACAGCCAGCTCGGCGGCTGGTCGAACGGCGTCTGGAACCAGGTGTTCGCCGGGGTCGTCGGCGCGCCCGCGGACGCGACGTTCCCGAACCCGCCGTACACGACGCTCTCGACGACGCCCGTCAGCCGCGAGAAGCCGTACCTGTTCGTCGACGCAGACGGCAACTATGACGTCCGCGCGCCTTCGGCGGAGACCGAGTCGAACGGCACGTCCTGGGGCGGCGGGCTGACGCCCGGACGCACGATCCCGCTCAGCGACTTCTTCGTCGCGAGCCCGTCAGACTCGGTGAAGGCGATGAATCGCGAGCTGGCCCGCGGGAGGAATCTGCTGCTCACGCCGGGCGTTTACGACGTCGGGGACAGCATCTCCGTCAAACGTGCCGACACGGTCGTCCTCGGGCTCGGGCACGCGACGCTCACCGCCGTCGACGGCGCGGTCCCGCTGACGGTCGCCGACGTCCGCGGGGTCATCGTCGCGGGCGTCACCATCGACGCAGGCCCAACCGCGTCGCCGGTTCTGCTGCAGATCGGCAAGAAGGCCAAGCCGAACTCCAAGAAGAGCGACCCGTCGGACCCGACGACGCTGTCCGACGTGTACTTCCGCGTCGGCGGACCGCACGTCGGCAAGGCCGACGTCGCGCTCGAGGTCAACAACAACGATGTCCTGATCGATCACACCTGGGTGTGGCGCGCCGATCACGGCGTCGAGGGCTTTTCCGGCGACACCGAGCGCTGGAACACCAACCTCGGTCG
>DATFPL010000151.1:0-5751 GCA_035264845.1 Candidatus Limnocylindrales bacterium
CCACCGCGCCACGTCACGGTCGCGCTGCGGCTCGTCGCCGTCGCGTCGAGGGCGAGCGGCTCGACGACCGGATCGAGCGTCACCCAGCCACCCGTCCGATCGGGCCCCTTCATGAACACCGCCGTCCAGAGGCGATGCCCGTTCGACGCGTCGATCGCGAGGCCTATCCCGACGTAGTTGTAGGACGTCGACATGATGATCGACTTGTGAACGGCGGAACCGAGCCAGGCCGTGTTGGCGGCGGTCGCGGAGTCGGCGAGGGCGGACGACGTGTTCCAGGCGATGATCTCGCCGGCGCCGTACCACGTGATCCCCTTGGCGGTGAGGATGTCGAACACGCTCCGACCGTCCGGCTGGGTGTGACCGAAATAGTGCTTCGTGGCCATGTCGACGGATCGGGCTCGGGCGATCGCGGCAAGGCGCGTGTCGAGCCGAACCGCGACGAGCCCTGCATTCGCTCGGTCCGCGTTGAGGAGTGAAAGCATCCGCTGCTCAGCGCCGGCGATCGTCAGGTCGGTCGCGGCCGCGGGAACGGCGCCGACCGAAACGAGACCGAGAAGGACCGTGGCGGTGAAGACGAACGACGCCAGTCGCCGCACGACGAGGGACATCTCCACGTGACCTCGTGAGTCGCCCGGCGGACCGTCAGGTGGTGCGTCCGAGGCTGCGTTCCCACGGTCGACGACAGGCATCAAGGTGGGAATGGCTCACGCGTCCCGACGCGGCAGAGGGGATCGTACGGGCGTTGTCGGGCCGCACCGGACGCCGCTGCCGCAGACCACATCGGACGTGACCGCACTCGTCGTCGCTCCGTGAGACGATGCGACGGACCAGCCGAATTCGCAGCCAGGGGAAGCCCGATGCCCGCCCTCCGCCGAGCCGAAGCCACGTGGTCGGGAGACCTGACGAGCGGCAGCGGCAAGGTCACTGCAGCGACGAGTCACGCCTTCGGCGACCTGCCGGTCACCTGGGCGTCGCGGACGGAGTCGGCCGACGGCCGGACGAGTCCCGAGGAGCTGCTTGCCGCGGCCCACGCGGCCTGCTTCTCGATGGCGTTCTCGAACGGCCTCGCGAAGGCGGGCCATCCGGCCGAGCGGCTCGACGTATCGGCGGAGGTGACGTTCGACAAGGTCGAGGCCGGCTGGCGCGTCACGCGGATCCAGCTCTCCGTCCGCGGCCGCGTGCCGGGGATCGAGCGCGACGAGTTCGGGGCCGCCGCCGAGGCGGCCAAGGCCGGCTGTCCGATCTCCCAGGCGCTCTCGCCGTCGATCGAGCTGTCCGTCGAGGCGACGCTCGAGGGCTAGTCGGGCAGGCGACGCGACCGATCACCGGGCGACGCCGCCCGACCGAGCTCATCTCGTGAGTTTCGTGCCCTGGGAGCAACAAACGGCGCGAATCCGCCGGCCTGTTCCGGGAGCAACATCGTGGGCGCGCGCGCTCGCGCCGGAGCCTTACCCGACGGTCAGGAGTCGCCTCGGGTTGGCGACCGTGATCGTCTCGATCTCGGCATCGGAGACGCCGGCGGCGCGCAGGCGCGGCAGGAACGTCTCGGCCAGGTGGACGTAGCCGTTCCCGTCGTACCGCTTGAGCTGGCTGTTGTGGCAGACGTCCTGCGACAGCAGGATCCGATCGCCGTGGCCCCGCGACAGAAGCTCGCACAGGAGCTCCACGATGCGCGCCTCGCCGAGGCGCTCCTGCACGGTGAACGACATGCCGAGGAAGTCGAACTCGACCGACGCGCCTCGACCGACGATCGCGAGGTAGTGATCGAGGACCGGGTATGAGTCCGCGTGGCCGATCACGACGCGGGTCGGGTCGGCGCCCTCCTCCTCGAAGATGCGGAGCTGCGCCTGGCCGACGTCCGACATGACAGCGTGGGTCGTGATCGCGAGGCCCGTCTCGCGCGCGGCGCGAGCCGCGGCCCGATGGACGCGCTCCTCCAGCGCGGAGACCCACGGCTTGTCGGTCCCGATCTCGCCGATGATGCCGGGCCGGATTCCGGTACCCGCGACGCCGTCGGCAGCCTCGGCGACGAGCTCCGCGGCCAGGTCTTCGACGGATCGCCGGTCGATGAGCGCTTCCGTCGGGTAGTACGCGCCGCGGTACCACCCGCAGCCCATGACGATGTTCAGGCCGCTCGCCTCGGAAACGCCGGCCAGCCACAACGGATCGCGACCGACGCCCGGGAGCGTGACGTCGACGACGGACCCTCCACCGGCGTCCCGGAACCGCCCGAGCTCCTCGACGATGAGCGCCTCGTCACGGGTCAGCTCCCAGTAGTCCCAGCGGCCGGGGATCTGCCACAGGCTGATCGCCGTATGCTCGTGCGGGAGGGTCACGCCGAGATCGCCGGGCGGGATCGCGCCGCGGACCGTCATGACCTGCGGCGACGCGCCGGGGGTCACGAGGCGGCACGCCCGGGTTCGCGGCCGCGGGCCGAGGGATACGGCAGCGGCCGCGCCGCGGCGATCGGCGGAATCCGTTCCGACGCCGCCGCCGCGAAGAGCAGCTCGAGCATCGCGAGCACCCGCCGCTCCGAGTCACGACGCCGGTAGCCCGCACCCTCCTCGATCGCCTCGAGGATCACGCCGTCGAGCAGCGCCGCGAACCCAGCCGCGACCGCGCCGATGTCGATCCAGCGCGGGAACTCACCGCGCGCGAGCCCCTCCTGCAGGAGCGCGACCGTCACCCCCACGACCTCGCGCCGCCGCCGGACGAGCATCTCGCGGATGGCCGGCTCCGCGTCCGCCGCGGCCCACGCCTCGACGAGCAGCCGCGGCCCGCCGACATCCTCGCGCTCGAAGTCGAGCTGGTCGAAGAAGAACCCGACTGCGGCCGCGATCCTCTCCCGGAAGCCATCGATCGCGGCGAGCCGCTCACGGAGCTCGCCAATTTCCTGGTCCGTGATGAGGTCGCAGCCGGCAAGGATCAGCTCATCCTTGCTTCGGAAGTACGTGTAGATCGCGCCGACCGACAGGCCGCTGGCGCGGACGACGTCCTGCATCGTCGCCCGGTCGAAGCCCTTCTCGGCGAAGACGCGCAGCGACGCGCGGACGATCCGTTCGCGGACCTCTCGCTCGTGGGCCTCGGTGACGCGCGGCATGACGAAGGGCTCCTCGGAAAGAGAACGAACGCTCGGCGTACGGTACCGAAAGTCGATCCCGCGATGCAACTCCTCGTGTCGTCCGGTGTTGACAAGGAGAATGAGCGTTCTCTATCGTCGCGGGCGACAGGAGCGCAACGGCGGCCGAAGCCGCGGAGGATTGTCGAACCATGGTCTTCGCCCGGTGGGGAGCGTTCGTTTACCGGTTCCGCCGCATCGTCGCCGTCAGCGCGATCATCCTGGGCGTCGCGTCGCTCGCGTTCGCGGCCCAGGCGTCGGGGGAGCTGAGCTCCGGCGGCTGGCTCGACAAGAGCGCGGAGTCATCGACGGTGGCGGACCGGCTGGCGAAGGAGTTCGGCGCCGGGCGGAGCAGCGTCGTGGCGCTGTTCCGCTCAACCGACGGCGCCGATGCGACGTCGCAGCCGTTCCAGGCCGGCATCGCCACCGCCCTCGCCGACGTCCGCACCGACCCGCGCGTGAGCGGCGTCGTCGGTTACGCGCAGACGGGGGACCGGCGCTTCGTGTCCACCGACGCGCGCGCGTCATACGCCGTCATCGAGCTGACGCTGACGAACGAGGAATCGGTCGACGCCGTCGACGATCTCCGGGCGAAGATCGATGCCCCGGCGGGGCTGACGTATCAGCTGACGGGCTACGGCCCGGTGACCGAGGACTCGGCTGCACAGTCCGAAGCCGACCTCCAGCGTGCCGAAACGGTGTCGCTCCCGATCGCCGCCGTGATCCTCATCCTCGTTTTCGCGTCGCTCCTCGCAGCGGGCATGCCGCTCCTCGTCGCGGGCCTCGCGATCCCCTCGTCGCTCGCGATCATCTGGTTGGTCGCCCAGCGGGTCGAGATGAGCGTCTTCGTCCTCAACATCGCGACGATGCTGGGCCTCGCGCTCGCGATCGACTACTCGCTGTTCATCGTCAGCCGCTTCCGCGAGGAGCTGCGACGCGGGCGGTCCGTAGGAGACGCCGTCGAGCGTGCGGTGGCGACGAGCGGCAAGGCGGTCGCGTTCAGCGGACTCGCGGTCGCGATCGGGCTGTCCGGGCTCCTCGTGTTCACCGCGCCCGCGCTCCGCTCGATCGGGCTCGCCGGCTCGATCGTCGTCTTCTGCTCGGTCTTCTACGCCCTGACGTTCCTGCCCGCGATCCTTGGCATGCTGGGCCACAGGATCAATGCGTGGAGCCTCCAGCGACTCTTCGCCCGCGTCCGCGGCCCACGCGCCGCGCGCGAGAGCCGGTCGCGTTGGGAGGCCGTCGCGCGGGCCGTAATGCGGCGCCCCATCGTCGTCCTGATCCCGACGCTGGCCCTGCTGCTCGCCGCGGGCACGCCGTTCCTCCGCCTCCAGCAGGGCGTTCCCGGCGCCGAGATCTACCCCGCCGGCCTCGAGAGCCGCGACGCGTACGTCGCGCTCCAGACCGAGTTCCCGCGCGGCGAGACGACGCCGATCGTCATCCTTGCCAACGTCCAGGGCTCGCCGACCGACGCGGCGAACGTCACCGCGATCGCGGATCTCGCGTCGCGCATCGAATCGATCGACGGCGTCGACCGCGTCGAGGGACCGTTCACGCTCACCGATCCGGCCACCGGGTCACCGATGTCCCCTGACGCCGTGGCCCGCCTCTACGCGACGCCGCGTGAGCAGCTGCCACCGGAGATCGCGACCGCGCGCGACCGGGTCAGCGCAACGTATATCCGCGGCACGACGGTCCGTCTCGACGCGATCAGCCCGATCGATCCGGCGAAGCCCGCGGCAACCGACATCATCCCGGTCGTGCGCGGACTCCAGGTCGGCAACGGCATCACGACGCAGGTCGGTGGGTCGGCCGCGCTCGCCCACGACTTCCTCGTCGCGCAGGCGGACCGCGCGCCGCTCGGCGTCGGCATCCCGCTCCTCGCCAGCGCGCTGATCCTTTTCCTGCTGTTCGGATCGGTCGTCATCCCGATCAAGGCCGTCTTCATGACGCTGCTCTCGATCACGGCCAGCTTCGGCGCTCTCGTCTGGGTCTTCCAGGAGGGCCATCTGGCGAACGTCCTCGACTTCGATCCGCTCGGCTACACGATCGCGGGCAACCCGATCATCATGTTCAGCGTGCTGTTCGGGTTGTCGATGGACTACGAGGTCCTCCTCCTGTCGCGGATCCAGGAGGCGTACCGGCGGACGGGCGACAACACGGCGTCAGTCGCGGAGGGCCTGTCGCGGACGGCGGGGATCATCACGGGCGCGGCCCTGATCATGATCTCCGTCTTCGGCGCGTTCGCCCTCGCCCAGGTCATCACGATCAAGAGCATCGGCGTCGGGATGGCGATCGCGGTCTTCATCGACGCGACGATCATCCGGGTCCTGCTCGTGCCGGCCACGATGCGGCTGCTCGGGGGGCTCAACTGGTGGGCCCCGGGGTTCCTCGCCCGGCTCGTCGATCGGCTCGGCTTCAGCCACGCGGAGGACGAGGAGGACGGGCAGCGACCGCGCTCGACGGCGCCGCGGCTCGCGGGCGGGTGACGAAGCGATGAACGACGACACCCGAAATGTCCGGCGCGTCGCGCCCGGCGCTCGGGACGACGACACGATCGTCGTTCACGGCTGGCACTGGGGCAACGACGAGGATCGGCGCCCGGGGCTGCCATGGGTCGGCATCTTCCT
>DATFPL010000152.1:0-10756 GCA_035264845.1 Candidatus Limnocylindrales bacterium
ATCCTCAACCGCGGCTACTGGGTCACGACGATCCTGTCCGTCATCGGGCTCGCAATCACGACGAACGTGATGATGAACACGAACGGGGCGACGGGCGCTAACGGGCTCCCGGTCTGGGTCTGGTTCTTCTTCGCCGGGGTCATCGGCCTCGCGACGAGCGTCGTTTTCGTCTACATCACCCAGTACTACACGGCCGGTTCGTTCCGCCCCGTGCGCGAGATCGCGGAGGCGTCCCGGACCGGTCCCGCGACGAACATCATCTCCGGCGTCGCAGTCGGGTTCGAGACGACGTTCGTGACGGCGATCTCGATCGGCATCGCGCTCATCGCGTCGCACTGGCTCGGCTCTCAGGCCGGGCTCAAGAACTCCGAGGGCGCCGATGTCGGCGGCATCTTCGGCACGGCCGTTGCGACGATGGGGATGCTCATGACGACGGCCTACATCCTGGCCATGGACACCTTCGGCCCGATCACCGACAACGCCGGCGGGGTCGCCGAGTTCAGCCGCTCGGAGGCCGGCGCGCGCGAGATCACGGACCGGCTCGACGCCGTCGGCAACACGACCAAGGCGCTCACCAAGGGCTACGCGATCGCATCGGCTTCGCTCGCGGCGTTCCTCCTGTTCAGTGCATACATCGACAAGGTCAACCTCATCCAGCGGAATCGCGGCGGCGAGCTGCTGACCTCGGTCAACCTCGCCGACGTCAATGTCTTCGTCGCGGCGCTCATCGGCGCCATGCTCGCGTACTTCTTCTCGAGCCTCGCCATCCGTGCGGTCGGCAAGACGGCCCAGTCGATCATCGTCGAGGTCCGTCGCCAGTTCCGTGAGATGCCCGGGATCATGGATTACTCGCAGCGCCCGGACTACGCGCGCGTCGTCGACATCACGACCCGAGCTGCGCTCCGCGAGATGGTGCTGCCAGGAATCGTCGCCGTCGCGACGCCGATCATCGTCGGGCTCCTGCTCGGCTACCAGGCCGTTGCAGGGATGCTGATGGTCGGCACCATCGCCGGCGTGCTTCTCGCGACGGTCCTGAATAACGGCGGCGGCGCGTGGGACAACGCCAAGAAGTACATCGAGTCGGGCAACCTCAAGGACCCCGACGGCAAGGTCCTCGGAAAGAAGACCGATGCGCATGCCGCGGCCGTCGTCGGCGACACGGTCGGCGATCCCTTCAAGGACACCGCCGGGCCGTCATTGCACGTGCTTGTCAAATTGCTGGCGACGATCACGCTCGTCCTCGCCCCCCTCTTCATCCGCTAAACGGGCTGTCGCGGCTAGACGTTCATGCCGGCGTTGCCGGGTGCGCGCGCTCGCTCACGCAAACCTCGGGCCGATGGCGTCGCGGGGCTCCGCCTCGGACCTCGGTGAGCGAGCGACCGCTCGAGCATTGAGGGTGGCCGTTCGCGCGCGGGAGAGCCGTTGATGGAAACGCTGATTCAGGCGCTCGTGATGGGGATCGTGCAGGGCCTGACGGAATTTCTGCCTGTCTCGAGCTCGGGGCATTTGATCATCGTGCCGGCGCTGCTCGGGTGGACGGATCCGTTCATCACGTCGCTGGAATTCAGCGTGATGCTCCACCTCGGGACGCTCGTCGCGCTGCTCATCTACTTCCGCGCCGACTGGATGCGGCTCGTCCCCGCCGGCCTCGCCGCCGTTCGCGATCGATCCCTCCGCAACGACCCGGACCGGCGGCTCGCGTGGCTCATCGCGGCCGCGACCGTGCCTGCGATGGTCGCCGGCGTGCTGCTCAACGACTTCATCGAGGAGCATGTCCGCCAGGTCGGGCTCGTCGCCGTCATGCTGGTGGTCGGCGGCGCGATCCTGTGGCTGGCCGAACGGCACGGCCGCCGGGACCGAACGATGCCGGGCCTGACGTTCCCGACCGCCATCGGCATCGGCGCGGCACAGGCGGTCGCGCTGATTCCCGGCATCTCCCGTTCCGGCATCTCGATCGCCGCGGGGCTCGCGGCGGGCCTCGACCGCGAGACGGCCGCCCGGTTCTCGTTCCTCATGGCGACGCCGATCACGGCGCTCGCCGGCGCGTACGAGGCGCGCAAGCTGATCACGGGCGAGGGCGGCGTCACGGTCCCGCTCACGCCGTTGGTCGTCGGCGTCATCGCCTCGCTTGTCGCGGGGCTGATCGCGATCACGGTCCTGCTGCGCTTCCTCCGCTCCAACCCGACGGACGTCTTCGTCGCGTACCGCGTCCTGCTCGCGGTCGTCGTCGTCGTCGCCTGGCTCGGTCTCGGTCGCTGACCCGAGGGGGCGAGAGCCGCCGTGGAGGTCATGAAGCAGCTGCGACAGCGCGCGATCCGCGACCTCGTCGAGCAGCGCGCGGTCCGGACGCAGCAGGAGCTTGCCGCGGCGCTCCGTGAGCGCGGCTTTCGGACAACGCAGGCCACGATCAGCCGCGACGTCGCGGAGCTGGGACTCATCAAGGTGAGCCGAGACTCGACCCAGGCGTATGCGCTGCCGCCGCGGCTGATCGAGGCAGAACCGTCCGGCGACGACCGCCTCCGGAAGCTCCTGGCGGATCTGCCCGTCGAGTTCCACGAGGCCGGTCTCCTGCTCGTCGTGCGGACCCTCCCTGGCTCAGCGCATGCGATCGCGGCCGCGCTCGACCGGACTCGCTGGCACGAGGTGGCCGGTTCAATCGCCGGCGACGACACCCTTTTCGTCGCCTTCCCTGACCGCGGCTCCCTCCAGCGAATCAAGCGCCGGCTGATGCGGCTGAGCGAGGGTGGCTGAGGTGCCCGCCGCGCGCCGCAATCGTTCATGTCGTAGTACGAGTCCGAAGCATTCCGGTGTGGCGAGGTGCGGTCCCGCGGGTCGCCGCGGCCAGGAAGTAATTGGTTCTTTGACACCGCCGAGGCGCCCGCGCTAGACTCCCGGCGGCTCGAACTTCAGGCGCGCGTCCGGCGCGGATGCCTGGAGTTCTTTCCTTTATCCGACCCGCTCGACGGCGAACGATTCGCTCGCCGCGCCAGCCCTGGGGGCGCCCACCGTGAACAACAAGCCGACGTATCTCTCCAAGGACGGCCTCGAGAAGCTCCGCGCGGAGCTCGACGAGATGACCAGCGTCAAGCGGCCGGAGGTCGCGCAGCGAATCCACGACGCCAAGGAACACGGCGACCTCTCCGAGAATGCCGAGTACGAGGACGCCAAGAACGAGCAGGCGTTCGTCGAAGGCAGGATTCAGACGCTCGAGGCGCTCATCAAGAACGCCACGATCATCGACGAGAACCACTCGACGGACCACGTCCAGATCGGGTCTACGGTGTCCGTCGAGAGCCCCGACGGCAAGGAGACGTTCACGATCGTCGGCTCGACTGAGGCCAAGCCGAAGGAGGGCCGGATCTCGAACGAGAGCCCCGTCGGCCGCGCGCTCCTCGGCAAGAAGAAGGGCGAGAAGGTCGTCGTCCGCGTCCCGGCCGGCGACTTCACGTACAAGATCGTCACGATCACGTGACGGAGAACCGCCACCCTCGGCGATGAGTGAGCACCCGCTCTCCGAGGTCGGAGGCGGAAACCTCCGGCCGATGGCGTCGCGGAGCTCGGCCTCGGACGTCGGTGAGCGCGAGCCGGTACATCGCGGAGGGGTGCCCGTAGTGGACTGGGCGGATGAGCTCGCGGCGCGGGTTTCCGGGCCGCAGGTCATCAACGACTCGAAGACCCCGTCGGGCACCGTCCATGTCGGGAGCCTCCGCGGCCCCGTCCTCCTCGACGTGATCGTCCGTGCGCTCCGCGCCCACGGCACGCAGACGACGTACCTCTACGGCGTCGACGACATGGACCCCATGGACGCGCAGGCGCTTCTGACGCCAGATGCCGTCGAGGGCGCGATGGGCAAGCCGCTCGCCCACATCCCGGACCAGGAGGGTGACGGTCACGCCTCGTATGCACGCCACCACGCCGGCGCGTTCATCGACACGTTTGCGCGCCTCGGGATCCGGCCGGATCGCTACTACTGGATGAGCGACATCTATCCCACGGGGGACATGGATCCGTACATCCGGATCGCGCTCGACCGAGCCGCCACCGTCCGCGAGATCTACCAGCGCGTCGCCAACGTCCGCCATCCCGACACGTGGCACCCGATCAGCGTCGTCTGCGAGAGCTGCGGCAAGGTCGGCACGACGATCGTCACGAAGTGGGATGGCGAGCGTGTGTACTACGAGTGCCGCGCCGCGCTCGTGACGTGGGCCAAGGGCTGTGGCCATTCCGGGTGGACGTCGCCGTTCAGTGGTCGCGCGAAGCTGCCCTGGAACCTCGAATGGGCGGCCCAGTGGTCGCTGTTCGGGGTGACCATCGAGCCGTGCGGCAAGGACCTCTCGACGGCCGGCGGGTCACGCGACCGGAGCGACGCGATCGCGCGCGAGGTGTTCGAGCGCGAAGCGCCGCTCAACGTGCCGTACGAGTTCATCAACATCGGCGGCCGCAAGATGTCGACCTCGAAGGGTCGGGGCGCGGCGGCGCACACGATCGCCGAGGTGATCCCGGCGGAGCAGCTGCGGTTCTTCTTCCTGCGGCCGCGGCCAAACCACGCGATCGACTTCGACCCGGAGGGGACGGACGCGATCCCGCGGCTGTTCGACGAGTTCGACAGGATCGCGGCCGCGACCGCGGGCCGCGACGTCCGCGGCGATTTGCCGCCGGGTTTCGGCAGCGTCTTCCGCTACTCGCTTCTCTCGCCCGATGCCGATGTCGAGTCGGAGGCCGAGGCCTTCCGGCCCGCCTTCAGCCACCTTGCCCTGCTCGTCCAGATCCCGGGCGTCGACGTCCGCGCGCGCGTCGAGGCGGAGAAGGGGAGCGAGCTGAGCGATCGCGAGCGCCAGATCCTCGACGAGCGCATTGCCTCGGCTCGCGCCTGGCTCGCCGAATACGCGCCCGAAAGCGTTCGCCTCGAGATACAACGCGACAACGTCCCCTCCGAGGCGGGCGACCTCCACCAGGATCAGCGCGGCTTCCTCGCCGAGCTGTCGCGGCGGGCGAAGGCCGAGTTGCCGGCTTCGGGCGACGAGTGGCAGTCGCTCATCTTCGACGTCGCGCGCTCCGCCGAGATTCCCGCCCGCCGCGCCTTCGAGGCGATCTACCTGGCGTTCCTCGGTCGAGGCAACGGCCCGCGGGCGGGCTGGTTGCTCGCGAGCCTCGATCAACCGTTCGTCGTCGAACGCGCGTGGGAAGCGTCCGGCTGGACGACCGCGGGTCCACCCGAACGGCTCCCGGTGGGCGGCTGATGAGCGTCGGGTTGCAGCGGCTCCGCGAGGACGCGGACGCGATCAGGAAGGGCACCATCGACAAGGGCGAGGACGCCGCGATCGTCGACCGCGCGATCTCGCTCGATTCCGAGCGTCGGTCGATCCAGGCGGAGGTCGACGGCCTCCGAGCGACACTCAAGCAGAAGAGCGCGGGCGTCGGGAGCGCGATCAAGGGCGGCGCGGCCGCGGACTCGCGCGAGGTGGAGGCGCTCAGGCTCGAGGCCCGCGACCTCGGCGGCCGGATCGCCGACCGCGATTCGCATCTCCAGGACCTCGAGAGCGATCTCGCCGACCTCCTGCTTCGGATCCCGAACCCTGCCGACCCGGACGTCCCCGTCGGTGGCGAGGAGGCGAACGTCACGATCCGGACGTGGGGCGATCCAGTGCCGCGAACGTCCGGGGACGGCTTCGAGCGGAAGCCGCACTGGGAGCTTGCCGAGGCCCTCGACATCATCGACAACGTCCGCGGCGCGAAGATCGCGGGCACCGGGTTCCCGGTTTACAAGGGCGCCGGATCCGCGCTCGAGCGGGGCCTCATCCAGTGGTTCATGGACACGCTGACGGCCGAGTTCGGGTTCACCGAGATCTGGCCACCCGTCGTCGTCAACGAGGAAAGCGCCCGCGGCACGGGCCAGATCCCCGACAAGGAAGACCAGATGTACGTCGTCACGCGCGACGGCCTCTACCTGGTCCCGACCGCGGAGGTTCCGGTCACGAACCTGCACCGCGACGAGATCCTGGACGCCGCCTCGCTGCCGGTCCGCTACTGCGCGTACACCCCGTGCTTCCGCCGCGAGGCCGGCGCGGCCGGCAAGGACACTCGCGGGATTCTCCGCGTCCACGAGTTCGACAAGGTCGAGATGGTCCTGTTCGAGCGGCCCGAGGCGAGCAACGACGCGCTCGAGTGGATGACGCGCGCGGCCGAGTCATTGCTGCAGCGGCTCGGGCTTGCGTACCGGGTGCTCCTGATGAGCACCCGCGAGATGGGCTTCGTCCAGGCGAGGAAGTACGACCTCGAGGTCTGGGCGCCGGGCGTCGAGCGCTGGCTCGAGGTCAGCTCGTGCTCGAACTTCCGCGACTACCAGGCTCGGCGGATGGCAATTCGCTACCGCCCCGAAGCGGGCGCGAAGCCGGAGCTGGTCCACACGCTCAACGGCTCGGCGCTCGGCATGGCGCGGACGTACGCCGCGATCCTCGAGACGTACCAGCAGCCGGACGGGTCGATCGACGTGCCGGAGCCGCTTCGGCCCTACCTCCGGCGCGACAGGATCAGCTGACCGCGCGCGCCGAGCCGAGGCCGCGCCGAGCGGAGGCCGGCCGGGACGCCACACCCGCCGCTGCTATCCTCGACCTCGCCCCGGAGAGGTGGCAGAGCGGTCGAATGCGGCGGTCTTGAAAACCGTTGAGGCGCAAGTCTCCGTGGGTTCGAATCCCACCCTCTCCGCCAGCTTTCACGCACCGAAACAGCGGTTGAACGACCTTCAAGACGGTGTCCCCGGCACGTACTGCGCGCGGGTGACGCTCTGCAGCGGAGGGCACCATGGCCGCCTCGCCCAAGCTTGGTCTTGCGTTGTTGACGCTGGTCGGATTCATAGCGTCGGCGTGCGCCGGCGGTGCAACAGCGCCATCCACAGCGGTGACCTCGCCGGCACTGTCGCCAGCTTCCACACTGCCAGCGACGACGGCGCCACCTCCGAGTGCGACTCCGTCAGGCGCCAGCGACGCCGCGCTAGTCGGGACGTGGAAGCGAACGAACTCGTGTCGCGATCTTGTGAAGGCTCTCGGCGAAGCGGGGCTTGTTGACCAGATCGAGGAGTGGGTGGTCCATCTCGAAGGCGCCGCGACGATGCCGCCGGATCCGTGCGCCGCGATCAAGGACGTCGCGCATTCGCACTTCTTCACCGCCGACGGCCAGTTCGGTTCCCTCAGTGAGATCGGCGAAAAGGTTGACGAAGGCGATTACAAGATCGTGCGGCGCGGCGTCCTTGCGTTCCCTTCGCACAGCGAGGAGTTCGCATCCGGTCCAATTGAAGTGCAGTACACCATTTCCGGGAAGGATGAACTCGCGTTCCAGGTGATCGTCCCGGGGTCCTGCGATGTGGGGTGCCGACGAGGGATCGGATGGGCGTTCTCCGCGTTCTATCCGGCCGTGCCTTGGACACGGCAGCATTGAACGGGGCGGTAGAGCCTGCACATTCGGGTCAGGATTAGCCAGAGGGGCGACGCCGACAACCGTCGTCCGCTGTGGGACGCATGATCTGCGGAAATGCGATGGTCGATCTCGCGATCAGGATGCCCTCGACGTTTGGCATGTCGATGACCTTCCCCCCGGGTCGACCCACGCGGGGTCGGTGACGTCCAGGTCGCTTCGCCTCGTCTTCAGCCCGAACGTGGGATCGAGTCCCACCCTCTCCGCCACGACGACCGCCCCGCGGAGCGTCCGTGGCGTGCGCGCACCACGCGTTCGGCCGACTTCACCCATGACCTTCGTCGGCTCGGTTTCGCGCGCGCCCGCACATACGCTCGCGGGCATCGCCTCCCGAGTGCCGAGGTCGCATCGCCCGTGTTCGGCTCCGAGCCCCGGATTCGCCGTCCGATCCTGCTGATCCTCGTCTACGGCGTCTTCCTGGCGCTCGTCGGGATCACCGCCACGGCCCAGGCCGTCATCGTCTCGCAGCACTTCAACGTCGCGACACTGAACGACATCGTCGGCAGCGACTCCGCGACGACGCGCGCCTTCGTCAATGCCTACGTCCAGCGCCGCTACCTCGACGGGCCGTCGGGCGGGGCAACCTCCGACGAGCTGGCGCTGCTCGAAGCGCAGCTCGCGACGCTGCCGCGGCCGCAGGAGATCGTTCGCGTCGAGCTGCGCCTGCCGAACGGCACGATCCTCGCCGCGAGCGATCCCGCACTTCGCGGCGCCGCTGCGCCGCCCAGCCCGGTGTTCGATGCCGCACTTGCCGGCGTCCCGCAGGCGGCGATCGTCGGCGTCCAGGAAGCTGCCGCCGGACCAGGCCCGCTTGGCGCGCCGGACGTCCTGCGCGAGTTCCTGCCGGTCCGGACGAACGAGCAGACGGTCGCGGTCGTCGGGATCTGGCGCGACGCGGGTCCGATTCTCGCCAGGCTCGCCGACGTCCGCCGGAATGTCGTCATCGTCACCCTGACCGCCGGCTTCCTCGCCGCAGCGCTCCTGTTCCTCGTCTTTCGGTCAGCTCAGGCGCGGCTGACGAGGCAGACCGTCGCGCTCGTCGACGCCGCGGTTCGCGACCCACTGACGGGGACACTCAACCACGGCGCGCTCGTCAACCATCTCGCCCGCGAGATCGAGCTCGCGCGAGTGGCCGGTACGACGCTCGGCGTAGCGCTGATCGACGTCGACAACTTCCGGCTGCTGAACGACAACCATGGCCACCGCGCCGGCGACGAGGTCCTCCTCGCGGTGGTCGACGTGCTGCGTCGGCACGTGCCCGAGTCGATCGTGCTCGGGCGGTACGGCCCGGACGAGTTCCTGCTCGTCGCCGGGACGTCGGCAGTCGTCGCACTCGAGCCGGCGGTCGACGCGCTTCGGACGACCCTCGTGGACTTCAGCCTCCAGTTCGAGGCAACGGAGCGCCTGCCGCTTACGGTCAGCGCGGGGCTGTGCACGTACCCCGAGCACGGCTCATCGGTCACCGTGCTTCTCGCGGCCGCGGCAAGGACGCTCGGGGAGGCGAAGGCGAGCGGCGGCGACGCCATCCGGATTGCCGGGACGGATGAGGTGGCGCCGGACGACGGTTCCGCGGGTGGCTTCGACGTGCTCGAGGGTCTCGTCCTTGCGGTCGACACGAAAGATCGCTACACGAAGCGCCACTCGGAGGACGTTGCTCGCTACGCCACGTTCATCGCTGAGCGCCTCGAGCTCGACCCCGAGCTGATCCGATCCGTCCATCTCGCCGGCCTGCTCCACGACATCGGCAAGATCGGCATCCCGGATCCGATCCTCCGAAAGCCAGGCAAGCTCACAGCCGACGAGTACGAGATCGTCAAGCAGCACGTCGCCCTCGGACACATGATCGTGCGCGACGTCCCGGACCTCGATCTCGTCCGGCTCGGCATCCGCCACCACCACGAACGCTGGGACGGCGACGGATACCTCGACCGGCTCGAGGGAGAGTCGATCCCGCTCATCGCCCGGATCCTCGCGGTCGGCGACGCGTTCTCGGCGATGACGACGACCCGACCGTACCGCAAGGCACTCGACGTCCGTGAGGCCTTGACCCGGCTCGAGGACGCGGCAGGCACGCAGCTCGACGAGACGCTCGTCCGCGCCTTCGTCGACGGCATCGACACGGCCGCCGATCCGCCGCTCCCCGGCGACGGCCGCCGATCGATGCTCTGGACGCCCCGGCGGCGGGTGGCATGACGCCGCGTTCCGCGGTGCCGCCGACGCCGCGGAGGATCGGCGCGTTCCTCGTGTCGCTTGCCGCCGCGCTCGCGTGGAACGTCACGACGAGCACCCCGGCGGTGGCCGTCTCGGTCGCACCGATCGGAGTGAACGACTCCTACGCGGTCAGGCACGACCGGACGCTAACCGTCGGTCCGCCGGGCGTCCTCGCCAACGACGTCGACCTCCTCGGCGGGTCCACGGCCATCCTGATCACAGGCAGCGGTCCGTCGCACGGCACGCTTGACTTCCACTCGAACGGTGGGTTCACGTACATGCCGGCGACGCGATACGTCGGGTTGGACTCGTTCCGCTACAAGCCGAGCGGGCTGCTCGCCACGGCCGCCATCGTTACGATCGATGTCACCAATGCTGCGCCGGTCGCGAGGAACGATTCGTACGCGGCCACGACGGCAGTCGAGCTAACGGTGCGCGATCCGGGCGTCCTGGCGAACGACACCGACGCCGACGGCGACACGTTGACCGCATCCCTCGTCGACGGAGGCTCGAACGGATCGTTGTCCCTGTCGGCGGGCGGCGGGTTTACGTACAAGTCGGGGGGCTCGTTCGTCGGCAACAGGACCTTCACGTACCGCGTGTCCGACGGCATCGCGTCGTCCGGAGTGGCAACCGTGACCATCGTCGTGTCTGCCGCGGCGACCCCGACTCCAACCCCGACACCGACACCAACACCGACGCCAACCCCAGCTCCCGCCGCGACGCCGACACCGACACCGATCGTTCCGTTGCCGACCTTGCCGCTCCCACGCTTCCTGTGCCGAGCCTGCCGCTGCCGACGCTTACGGTGGCCACGCCGACGCCCACGCCGACGCCGACGCCAGGCGCAACACCTGCCCCGACGCCCACGCCGAGCGCCGCGGCAACCCCCGTCGGTTCGGCCGTTCCGTCGCCCAGCCCGGGCTCCGTCGTGACCCCCACCATCCCGCCCGGTGGCGGCGGAGTCAGCGGCCCTGGTCCGGCCGCGGGCGGCGGCGCCGAAGACGGCTTCGGTGTGGGCACGCCGGCTCTCGATCCGATCGGCGGGCTGCTAGACGGCAGCTTCGGCGACTTC
>DATFPL010000153.1:0-7261 GCA_035264845.1 Candidatus Limnocylindrales bacterium
ACATTTGGCAGAAATGGCCGACGTGGCGCACGGTCCATGCGTAACTCTCACCCGGTGCGCGTTCGCGGAGACCTCGTCGAAGCCGCCGCCGCGCGTGCGCGAAGCGCCGCCGCCGCCACGCCTCAACCCTGCGGTTCGTTCGCGACGTGAACGATGAGCAGGGAGAACGCTGCGAAACCCTCATCGCGTGAGAGATAGGCACGAAGCTCCGGCGCCGCCGCGCCTCGCCGAGCGCGGCGCCGCCCGCGCCGAGCGCAGTTCAGGCGGTCGAGAGCTCCTTCTCGAGCGGCGTCCGGAACCGCGGTGTGATCCGGACCCCGCCGATCCACGCCTCGAGCTTTGCGGCCGCGAGCTCCGCGGCCCCCTCGGCGTCGGAGCCAACGTCCTCCAGCAGCCGCCACGCGATCCGGCCGTCCGCGCGCTGTGCCCAGCCGCCGACGACCCGGCCCGACCACCAGATCGTTGGGCCCGCGTTCCCGTTCGTGTCGAACAACGCAGCGCGATGCGGGCCCAGGTACCAGTCGCGGGCGGCCCAGCCCATCACGGTCGGATCGAGTGCCGGGAGGAACGCAAGCCACGGCTCGGGCGTCGGGGTCGGCTCGACGTCGTCGCCAAGCAGGAGACCCGGCATCCCGTCGAGGTCGACCTCGACCGTGCCCAGTGCCGCGATTGCCTTCCGCGTCTCGCCGAGCGTCCAGCCAGTCCACCATTCGACGTCACGAACGGTCGCCGGGCCGTACGCGGCGAGCCACCGCCGGACGAGCTCGGCCCGCGCCGCTTCGACGTCCCACGGCTCGAGTCCGCCCGGGACCCAGCGGTCGAGCGCCGTCCAGCGGTACTGACTGCTGATCCACGAGCCGCGCGGCCGAGCGCGAACGATCCGCCCCTCCATGCTGAGGAGGAACAGCACGCGCGTCGACATCCCGATGGTGCCCTGCCATTTCTTTCCCTGGCCGACGGGGATCTGGAGGGCGAGCGCGGGCACGTCCTTCGTCAGCTCCGTCGCGACCGCCTCGCCGCGGCGCGTGAGCGCTGCCACCGTCGCCGCCTCGGCGTCGGCGAGCCAGCGCGCCGCGTCCGCAATTCCCGCGCTCTCGAGCATCGCGATGTCGCGGCGTCGCTCGCGAGCGGCGATCGCCACCGTGCACGAAGCGTGGACGACCGCCGCGAGGTCGCGTGGCACGACGAACATCGTCCGCCGCATGCCGAGGATCTTGAGGAGCGACCGCTCGTCGTACAGCGCCCGCTCCATCGCCGGCACGTCGAACCCGTCGACCCGCGCGAGCGCGGAGAGGTAGACTGACGCTGGATCGGTCGCGTGGAGCCCCACGAGCGCGGCCGCGGCCTCGACGGGCGTGGCGACTCGAGCAACGGGCGCGAGGCGATGGCGGAGCGCGAGTCGTGCGCGCCGCTCCTCGACGTCGACCGTCCTCATCGACGCCCCGGGCTCAACCTCAGGCGCCGAACCGCATCAACACCATGGTGACGAGGATGAGCACGAACCCGACGAGCTCGAGCGCGATCTTCCGCTTGAGATCGTCGATCGCGGCGACGACCTGTGCTGAAGGCTTTCCGTCGGGCCGGGTGGCCGCCGCATCGCCGAGCTCGTTCAACCGCTCGATCGCGGGCGTGATGACGCGCAGTCCCCACATGAACGTGGCGATCGCGAGGATCAGGGCGACGACCCACGTGATGCCGTAGGGGCTGCCTAGATCGGCCACGCTCTTGATGTTGCCGAAGACCGTGCCGCGCAGGATCCCGAGGAGGATGACGCCGCCGGCGACGCCCGGGATCACCTTCGTCGCGCGCGCGCCGATGGCCGAGCCCACCTCCCGCTGGGTGGGGATGCTCAGCGTGGACAGGGCCGGGACGATCACAAAGTCGCTGTAGAGCGTGCCACCGAACCAGAAGATGGCGAGGAAGATGTGCAGCCACTGCACGACGACCGTCGGCCAGTCCATGCGAAACCTCCAGCGAATTCCGGCGACGCGCGGAGGATAGCGGCGGTGCGAGTTGCGCGAGGTTCCGCGCGGCGTGCACCCTGACGGCTGCGAAGTGAACGAGGAGGGAATCGATGACGACGGCCGCGAGAGGCAACGGGACGAAGGACGATCCGTGGGTCCTGCGAACGCCGCCGGGGACATCGGAGTACACGATGTACCGCGACGACGCGTCGGATCCACCATCGATCGTGTGCCAGGTCGGTGGAACGCAGCTGCGCTACGACGCCCGTGCGATCGACGATCTGCAGGCGATGCTCAAGAAGCACGGCGACTGGATGCCGCTCGGCGCCGCCGACGAGCAGAAGCCGGCGGCCGACGGCACGGTCGAGGGCTGGGGCCGGTCCGCCGACAACCCGGTGGGCGGGTGGTACGGGCTCAAGAAGGGCCTCCGCGGACGATTCGGGATGTACATGCCGCCGCTCCTCGAGGCGCTCGGCCTCGCGGAGCTGACGCACGACCCGAAGAACAACCGGATGCGGGCGAAGTGAGCGGCGTGCCGCGAGCGGTGCCTCGAACCTCGCCTCAGCCGATGAGGTAGGACACCGAGACGTTGACGGTGACATCGTTCGACCCGACCTCGACCGGCGTGGCCTTGTCGGCGGCGACGCCGCCTCGCACGGAGCCGAAGTAGACGGGGTAGGGCGTCGGGCCGGCCGATTCGGCGATCGAGGCGACGCCGCGGATCGAGACGCCGGCGCCGGATGCGAGCGTGTCCGCCTTCGCGCGCGCCTGCTTCATCGCGTCGGCGCGGGCCTGGTCCTGAGCGCGGGCGGGGTCGTCGACGCGGAACGCGACCCCGTCGAGCGTCGTCGCGCCCGCGGCGATTGAGGCGTCGATCGCGTCGCCGATCCTGTCCAGGTTTCGGACGGTGGTGGCGACGCCATTGGAGAGCGTGTAGCCCGTCAGGCGCGCCGGACCACCGCTGTTCGAGTAGTCGTAGTTCGGCTGGAGCGACAGCCCGGTCGTCTGGATGTCCTTGTCGGCGATCCCGAGCTTCTTGAGCGCCGCGATGACCTTCGTCATCTGGTCCGCGGCGACGGATCGCGCGGCCTTGACGGTCGGGCGAGTGACGACGACCCCAAGGCGGAGGTCGGCGACGTCCGGCGTCACGACGACGCGGCCGGTACCGGTCACCGTCAGCGTGTGCTCCGCGGGCGTCGCGGGGTCGGCTGCGAAGACGGAGCGCGGGCCGCCGCCGGAGCCGACGAATGCCGCGGCGAGCAGCCCGACGGCGAGGCCGCCGGCGAGCCAACGCACGCGGGCGTCGGGCAGCGGCATCGTGAGGGTCACCGTCGTCGGGGTCATGGCGAGCTCCGTGGTGTCGGAGGCCGGTCTCGGCCTGGTTGCCGCGGAGACGGCACCGTGGCCGCCCTGGTTTCCGCAAGCGCGCCGTTCGTCAGGAGACGGTGAGGTCCCTGTATTCGGGGTGGCGTTCGATGTAGTCGGCGACGAACGGGCAGCGAGGCGTGGCGCGGAGGCCTCGCGAGCGAACGTCGTCGAGCGCGCCACGGACCAGCCGGCTCCCGATCCCGCGGCCTTCGTACGCCGGGTCGACCTCGGTGTGGAGGAAGACGAGGCGGTCGGCGACGAGCCGATACGTCGAGAAGCCGGCGACGTTCCCGTCGAGGCGTGCCTCGAAGCGCCCCTCGGCGGCGTTGTCGACGACGTCGACGTCGTCAGCGTTCGGTCGCGCCTGTTCGTTCATCCCGGCCGATCGTACGCCGAAGTCCGTGTGAACCCTTTCTGCGGGGCTGTCCGACGCCCGGAGCCGTCGCTAGACTCTGCCGACGGATTCCGGAGGAGCCAGTGGTTGAGCCGATGGTCCGCGCCGCCGCGGGACCGAGCGCGGAGGACAGCGTTCTGGCGCTCGGCGCGAGCGTCGATCCCGCGGTGGTCGGCGGGAAGGGTGCGTCGCTCGGGAAGCTGATCGAGGCCGGATTCCGCGTCCCGCCCGGACTCGTCATCACGACGGCGGCGTTTCGCGAGCACGTTGCCTTGGTGCTTCTGCGCCCGTCCGCGGCGTCCGCGCTGGCGCGGCTGCCGGAGGAATCGGCGCGCGCCGAGCTCGCGGCGGCGGTTGCAGACACCGCCCTGCAGACGTCACTCGGCGCCGACCTCCATGCCGCGATCAAGCGGCTCGCCGGCGATCGTGACGGGGCGGGCGATTGGACGTCGTTCGCCGTTCGGTCGTCGGCAGCCGAAGAGGACGGCACGACCGAGTCCTTCGCGGGACTTCACGACACGGAGCTGGGCGTCCGAGCGGACGACGTGGAGGCAGCGGTTGGACGGTGCTGGTCGTCCGTCTGGAGCCGCGCCGCCGTCGCCTACCGGCTGCGGAAGGGTCTGCCGCTCGACGCCGCGTCGATGGCCGTGGTGATCCAGGTGCTCGTGCCCGCGGACGCGGCGGTCGTCGTGTTCACCCGTCACCCCGTCACGGGCCGCGATGACCAGCTCGTGATCAACGCCCTCCGCGGACTCGGCGAGCCGATGGTCTCCGGGACCGCGACGCCGGACATGCTCGTCGTCGACCGCGCCACGGGCGCGACGGTCGAGTACGTCGATGGCGACGCAGGCGAGCGGCTCGTGGCGACCGACACGGGCGTCGAACGCGGACCAGACGCCGGGGTTGGCCCGGTCCTCGCGGCGGCGGAGCTCGCGGACCTCGTCGATCTCGCCGGCCGCGTCGAGGCGTCGTTCGGTGCGGCCGTCGACGTCGAGGCGGCAATCGCCGGCGGGCAGTGGTATCTCCTCCAGGCTCGCCCCATCACGACTCGCTGAGGTGCACGAGTGGCTGCGCTAGACGTCGCGACCGCGCCGGGGACCGCGGAGTTCCCGATCGAGTGGCTGGACCCCGACGACCCCGACGTCAGCTGGGAGCGGGACGACATGCACGCCCCGTTCGCGATGACGCCGCTCAGCGCCGACTACGTCCGTGTCCTCGCGTTGGGCTTCGCGGCCGGCTACGAGTACCTCGGAATTCCCGCCGAGATGCGATGCCGCGTCTGGAACGGCTACGTCTACTTTGGCCGCCGGTCGACTGCCCCGGACTCCGACCGCGCCAGCGTCAGCGAGCACGCCGACCGGCGGGCTCGAGAGCACGAACGGATCGCGGCGTCGTACTGGCGCGACGAGGCGCTGCCCGAGCTCGACGCGATCTACCGCTCGATCGCCGAACTCCCCGTCGAGGAGATGGAGGCTGCCGCGATCGCCGACGCGTGGGATCCCGCGTGGGACCGCCTCGCGCGCGCGTGGTCGATCCACTTCTACACGATCATCGGCCCCTACCAGGTGCTCGAGGACCTCGCGGACTTCGTGGAGTCGACGCTCGAGGGAGTGACGACCGCGGAGGCGCTCCAGCTCGTCCAGGGCAGGATCGACGAGCTCCAGGATGTAGACCGCAGGATCGACGAGCTCGTGTCGATGGCGGCGGCGTCGCCCGCCCTCGCGGACCGGCTCAGCCACGAGCCAACGCCGACGGTCGCCGACCTCGAGGCGCTGCCGGGCGCGACCGCGTTCGCTGCGCGCCTTCGGGCGTTCCTCGAGCTGCACGGCCATCTTGGCCAGGGCTTCGACGACCTCGGCCTCGCGTCGTGGGGCGAAGAGCCGGAGCTGCTCCTCGCGGAGCTCGCCAAGCGACTGCGGGACGACGGCGCCAGTCGCGGCCGACATGATCGGACCGCGGCGGAGGCCGCGGAGGTCGAGGCGCGCATCCGCGAGCAGCTTCGCGACCGTCCGGACGACTTGCGACGCTTCGAGGAGCTCGTGACGCTCGGCCGGGAGATCGGGCCACTCACCGAAGGCCACAACTACTGGATCGATCGCAAGGCGCAGGCCCGCCTTCGCGCATTCGCGTTTCGTGTCGGGCAGCGACTCGTCGATCTCGGTGTCCTCGCCGAACGGGCGGACGTCCTGTTCCTCGAGCGCGCCGAGGTGCCGCAGCTGTTGCGCGCACCGGCGGACCGACGCGATGTCGTCGCGCACCGAAAGGTCGCGCACGAGCGACACCGCTCGCTGAGCGTGCCGCACAACATCGGCAAGCCACCGGATGGCTCGCCGCGCGACCGATTCGACGGGACGCCTCGCGCCGCAGCGGAGGACGGCACGCTTCGCGGAACCGGTGCGTCCGCGGGCGTGGCGCGGGGACGTGCGCGCGTCGTGCTGGGCCCCGACGACTTCGACCGCGTGCAGTCAGGGGACATCATCGTCGCCCCGTCGTCGAACCCGTCGTGGGTCCCGCTGTTCACGATCGCTGCCGGCCTCGTGACGAATACGGGCGGCGTCCTCTGCCACGCTGCCGTCGTCGCGCGCGAGTTCGGACTGCCGGCAGTCGTCGGCGTGGCGACGGCGACGACAATGATCCGGGACGGCGAGTCGCTCGAGATCGACGGGCGGGAGGGAACCGTCCGCCGCCTGTGAGCGACGAGCGCCTCCTCACGCCGGCGATGCTCGGCATTGCCGCCGGGGCGATCCTCGTTCCGCTCAACTCGACGATGCTCGCCGTCGCGCTGCCGAGCGTCATGACGGAGTTCTCGGTCGGGCCCTCGACGGTCGCGTCGCTCGTCACCCTGTACCTCGGCGCGGTCGCTGTCGCACTGCCTGCGAGCGGCAGCCTCGGTGACCGGTTCGGCCACCGGTCGACGTTCCTCGTCGGCGTCGTCGGCTTCGGACTGGCGTCGCTCCTCGCCGCGACCGCGGCGTCGTTCGCGATCCTCGCGCTGTCGCGCGTCCTCCAGGCTGCATCCGGGGCGCTCGTCTCGACGAGCTCGACGGCCCTCGTCCGCGCGACCGCGCCGCAGGCCCGGCGTGGCGCCGCGTTCGGACTCTTCGACGGGCTGACGTCGGTGAGCGCCGCCGTCGGCCCGTTCGTCGGCGGCGTGATCGTCGGCGGGTTCGGTTGGCGGAGCCTCTTCACCCTCTCGGTGCCGATCGCGCTCCTTGCCGCCGTTTCGGTCGCGGTTATCGTTCGCGGCCGCGCGTCGCCGGCCGTCGGCGGCGCCGGGCGGCGGATCGACATCCCGGGGCTTGCCCTTCTCGCCACGTTCCTCGTCGCGCTCCTCATCGCGATCGGCGCGATCGCGGTCCCGTCGCTCCAGCTCGCTGCGGCGGTCGCGTGCGTACCACTCCTGGCGGCGTTCCTCCGGTACGAGCTTCGATCGCCCGCGCCGGCCGTCGATCCCCGGCTGTTCGCGGCGCGGCCGTTCGCGGCGGCCGTTGCCGGCGTTGCCGGCGCAACCGTTGTGCTCCATGCCTCGTTCGTG
>DATFPL010000154.1:0-2763 GCA_035264845.1 Candidatus Limnocylindrales bacterium
CCTGCCGACGATCACCCCGGCCGTTGCGGTCGGCGCCCTGTGGCTCCTGCTCCTCAACGGCCAGGCGGGGCTGATCAACCAGGCGCTCGGGGCGTTCGGGATCGACGGACCCAACTGGACGACGGACCCGAACTGGATCAAGCCCGGGATCGTGCTGATGAGCCTCTGGAGCCTGGGCAGCACGACGGTCATCTATTTCGCTGCGTTGCGGAACGTGCCGCTCGAGCTGTACGAGGCGGCCCGCGTCGACGGCGCGAGCGCCTGGGCACAGTTCCGGCACATCACGGTGCCGATGATCAGCGGCGCCCTGTTCTTCACCCTGATCGTCAACACGATCGCCTCGCTCCAGGTGTTCGACCAGGTCTTCACGATGTACTTCGGGCGCTCGAACGCGACGGCCGGTGACCGCTCCGCGCTGTTCTACGTGATCCACCTCTTCAACGAGGCGTTCGTCAACTTCCGGATGGGCTACGCCTCGGCGCTGGCGTGGCTCCTCTTCATCATCATCATGATCATCACGTTCATCCAGATCCGGCTCAGCAAGCGCTGGGTCTACTACGAGAACGACTGATGGCGACCACCCGCGACAACATGGGACGGGCGGTCGCCGCGCCCGTCAGCACCTCCGCCGCGATGCGTCGCGAGGAGGCGCAGCCGGGCCAGCGGGCGATCACGCCGGGCCGCGTCGTCTTCATCGTCGCGCTCATCGGGGTCTCGATCGTCTTCCTCTACCCGTTCGTGTGGCTCGTATCCGCGTCGCTCAAGACGCGCGAGACCGTCTTCAACAACCAGCTCATCCCCGATCCGGCGCACTGGGGGAACTACGGCGAGATCTGGTCGCGCGCCCCGATCGCGGAGTGGCTGTTCAACAGCGTCACGGTGTCGATCCTTGCCGCGGTCACGGTGACGCTCACATCGGCGCTCGTCGCGTTCGGCTTCGCCTATTTCAGGTTCCCGTTCCGGAACGTCCTCTTCGGGCTCGTGCTGGCCTCGATGATGCTTCCCGGGGCCGTGATGATGGTCCCGCAGTTCCTCATCTGGAAGACCGTCGGCGAGGTCGCGCCGCCGCTCGGGCTCAACACGCTGACGCCGCTGTGGGCGATGAACCTCTTCGGCTCGGCGTTCTACATCTTCCTGCTGCGGCAGTTCTTCCTCGGCCTGCCGCGGGAGGTGTTCGAGGCGGCCCGCGTCGACGGCGCGAACTACTTCACGATGTGGCGGAAGATCGCCATCCCGCTGACGCTTCCCGCGCTGATCGTCGTCTTCATCTTCGAGCTCAAGGCGAGCTGGACGGACCTGATGAAGCCGCTCATCTACATCCGCGACATCAACCTGTTCACGCTGCCTCGAGGCCTCCAGCTTCTCGTCTCGCAGTTCGACATCACCGCTGGCGGCGAAGGCGAGATGCAGCTCCTCATGGCCGCCGCGGTCATCGTCACCCTGCCGATGATCGTCGTCTTCTTCCTCGGTCAGCGATACTTCGTGGAGGGGATCGCAACGACCGGTCGAAAGGGGTAGATGCGGCAGGGACTCGAGCGGGTCGGCAACGCCGGGTCGGTGGCGGGGGCGGGCGCGGAAGGACGTGATCGGCCCGCGTCGACGGATCTCGTTCTCGGCCTCGACGTCGGAGGCACGAAGCTCGCCGCCGGTGTCGTCGCGCCGGACGGGCGTGTGCTGTCGTGGCTGTCCGCCCCGACACGCGTCGAGGAGGGCGCCGACCGCGTCATCGCGCGACATCTCGAGCTGGGGCGCCGGGCCGTCTCCGACGCCGGCGTCGAGTGGTCGGCGATTGCGTCGGTCGGGATCGGCTGCGGCGGGCCGCTCGACCCCGTCGCCGGGATCATCGAATCGCCGCCGAACCTTCCCGGCTGGCGCGACGTGCCGCTCGTCGCGATCGTCGAATCCGCGCTCGATCGACCCGCTGCCGTCGACAACGACGCGACGGCGGGCGCGCTCGCCGAATACCGCTTCGGCGCCGGACGGACGCGGCGCGTCCGGCACCTCGTGTACCTCACGATCTCGACCGGGATCGGCGGCGGGCTCGTCCTCGACGGGCGCGTGTACCGCGGCGCCGCGGGCAACGCCGGCGAGCTGGGGCACCTGACGGTCGAATACCGCGGGCGGCCATGCGGCTGCGGACGGCGCGGGTGCCTCGAGGCCTACGCGTCGGGCACCAACATTGCGGCGCGAGCGCGTGAGGCGCTCGCGGCTGGCGAAGCACAATCGACGCTGCGCGGCATCCCCGAGATCACGGCACTCGACGTCGCGGTCGCCGCGGCGGCCGGCGACCCCGTCGCCGGCGTCGTGTGGGACGAGACGACGGCAATCCTCGGGTCCGCGATGGCCAACATCCTCGACGTGTTCAACCCCGAGCTCATCGTGCTCGGCGGCGGCGTGACGCGGGCCGGCGACCAGCTGCTCCAGCCCGTCCGCCAGTTGGGGCTCGCCCAGGCGATGGGCCCTGCCGCCCGCTCCGGGGACATCGTGCTCGCGGAGCTCGGCGACCGACTGGGCGTCGTCGCGGCCGCGGCCGTCGCGTTCGAGCGGTTCGGGAACGCGGCCGCCGCGGATATGGAGCAGCTGCGTGCGTGACCACGCGCGCGAGCTCGCGGACCACGTTGCGGTCGCCCAGTCGGTGGAGCGGCTCCTCCCGGATCTGGAGCGTCTCGGGACCGTCGTGTGCGACGCGCTAGCGAGCGGCGGCCGCGTCTACACGTTCGGCAACGGCGGCAGCGCGGCTGATGCGCAGCACCTCGCGACGGA
>DATFPL010000155.1:0-4934 GCA_035264845.1 Candidatus Limnocylindrales bacterium
GCATCCGTTGTCGGCGTCGCATCGCCGGCGCCGACGCGCAGCTGGAGGAGGAACTCGCGGTTGCCCTCCGGCCCCAGGATCGGCGAGGCGATCGCGTCACGCGGCTCGAGTCCGAGAGCGGCGGCGCGCGCGACGACGCGCCGCAACACGTCGAGATGAACCGCCGCGTCCCGAACCACGCCGCCCTTGACCTCGCTGCGCCCGGCTTCGAACTGCGGCTTGACGAGCGCGATGACGTCGCCGCCAGTCGGCGCGAACAGCGACGCGATGGGACCAAGGACGAGCCCGAGCGAGATGAACGACACATCGATCACCGCGAGGTCGATCGGCTCCGGGACCGACGACGATGTCAGCGTCCGTGCGTTGGTCCGCTCCATCGACACGACCCGCGTGTCCTGCCGCAGCGGCTCCGCGAGCTGCCCGCGTCCGACGTCGATCGCGTAGACGCGTGCGGCGCCGCGCTGGAGCAGCACGTCCGTGAAGCCGCCCGTCGACGCCCCGATGTCCGCGCACACCCGGCCAGCGGGATCGATCCCGAACGCGTCGAGCGCTGCCGCAAGCTTGTGCCCGCCGCGTGAGACGTACGGATCCGGCTCGACAACAGCGACCGGGGTCGCGGCGTCGAGCAGGTCGCCCGGCTTCCGGTCCGTGCGGGCGGAGTCACCCTCCCCCACCCTGACCTTGCCCGCCATCACGAGCGCCTGCGCGCGCGTTCTCGTGGGGACGAGGCCGCGCTCGACGAGGAGCTGATCGAGTCGCTGGCGTGACGGTTTCGCGGCCGGGCTCACCGGCCTATCGTGGCACAGCGCGGTTCACGCCGGCTCACCCGCCGACCGCCTCGCGGCTACGTCGCGGCGGCCGTCTCCGAACGCCCCGGCGTCGCTCGCAGTGCCTCGAGCGTCTCCCGCGCCTGTCCCGCAAGCCCGGCAGCGTCGAGCCGGAGGATTCGCCGCAGGTCCGACACGGACCCGTGGTCGACGAAACGATCGCCGGGGATCCCGACGATGTGGACCGCGACGTCCCGGTAGGCGGGATCCGTCAGCCGCGCCTCCTCGAACAGCTCGAGGACGCCGCTCCCGAAGCCGCCCGTCACGACGCTCTCCTCGAACGTCACGACGAGCTTCTTGCCGCGCGCCTGGTCGAGGATCAGCTGACCGTCGAGCGGCTTGGCGAACCTGGCGTTGATGACGCCGACGGACCAGCCCTCGCGTTCGAGCGCCGCGGCGGCCTCGACGGCGCGGGCGACGATGGGCCCGAACCCGACGAACAGAACGTCGCGGCCCTCGCGGATCACCTCACCGCGTCCCACCGGGAGCGACTGCGGCTCGACGTCGGGGAGCCCGAATCCGGCGTCCCGCGGGTAGTGGAGCGCGAACGGGTGCTCCTGCGCGAGCGCCGTCCGCAACAACGATCGGAGCTCCTGCTCGTCCTTCGGCGAGGCGATCACGAGGTTGGGCAGCTGCCGCTGCGCCGGAAGCGTGAACATCCCCTGGTGGCTCGTCCCGTCCTCGCCGACGAGCCCGGCACGATCGACGGCGATGAGGACCGGCTGGTCGTTCTGACAGACGTCGTGGACGGTCTGGTCGAATGCTCGCTGGAGGAACGTCGAATACAGCGCGACGACGGGCCGCATCCCGCCCATCGCCAGACCGGTCGCGAGCGTGACGGCGTGCTGCTCGGCGATGCCGACGTCGACGAACCGGTCGGGGAACGCCGCCTGGAACTTCGACAGCCCGGTGCCGGTCGGCATGCCCGCCGTGATGCCGACGATCCGTCGATCCTGCTCTGCCATCCGGATCAGCTCGGCGACGAAGACCGCGGTGTAGTTGGGCGCCTTGGTCGGCGGTGTCGTCGTCCCTGGGGCAGCATCGTCCGCCATCGACTCCGTCGGCATCGCGGCGTTGACGGCGACGCCGGGCTGGGTCGGCACGCCGGCCGGCCCCGGTCGGGCGTCCGCTCCGTCCGTCTTCGGCGTAATCGCCATTGGCGGGAGCGCGGCCCCGTGGAACCCGATCTGATCGCGTTCGGCCGGCCGGTACCCGCGGCCCTTTTGGGTCCGCACGTGGACGATGACGGGGCCGCGCAGCTCGAGCGCGCGCTGGAACGTTTCGCTCAGCGCGCGAAGATTGTGACCCGGGACGACCCCGATGTACGTGATCCCGAGGTCCTCGAACAGCTGTCCGGGCTGGGCGAAGTTGACGACCGACTTGCGGAGGCGCCGGCTCAGCTCGAGTGCCGTCGGACCGACGACCGGGATCCGCTCGACGAGCGCGTCGTACGCGGTCTTGCTCCGCTCCCACGCCCCCGACAGCTTGATCTGCGAGAGGTAGTGCGAGAACGCGCCGACGGTCGGGCTGATCGACATCTCGTTGTCGTTGAGGACGATCAGGAGCTGCGTCTTCCGCTGGCCGATGTCGTTGAGCGCCTCCAGGCTGAGGCCGCTCATGAGCGCCGCGTCGCCGACGACGACGGCCACCCGCTCCATGCCGTGCCGGAGGTCGCGGGCGGTCGCGAGACCTTCGGCAATCGACAGGCCCGTGCCCGCGTGCCCGCCGTCGAACACGTCGTGCTCCGACTCGCTGCGGCGAGGGAACCCGCCGATCCCGCCGAGCTGCCGCAGCGTCCCGAAGCGCTCGAGCCGGCCCGTCAGGAGCTTGTGCGGGTACGCCTGGTGGCCGGTGTCCCAGACGATCCGATCCCGCGGCGACTCGAGCAGCCGATGGAGGGCGATCGTCAGCTCGACAACCCCGAGCGACGAGCCGAGGTGGCCGCCGGTCCGGGCGACGGTTCCGATGATCTCCTCGCGGATCTCTGCCGCGAGCTGCGCGAGCTGGGCGTCGCCGAGCCCGCGGAGATCGGCAGGACCGTTGAGGTTGGCGAGGATCGACACGCGGCGGGAGGCTCCTTGATTGCGTTTGCCCCGACGAACGAGGGACCGGCGTCCGTGACGCCCCGGCCGGCGTCGAGTCTACGGTGATGGCGCGCGCGCCGGTTCCGATGGATACGTGATACCACGGACGCGCACGTTTGACAAACGAGCTAGCGCCTCACGGCTCCGCGCGCTCAGGCGCTTCCTGCGCCTCCTCCGGCTTCACGTCGACGGCCTGGAGCCCCTTCCCGGCGACCGCCACGAGCTGCTTGACGCGCAATTCAGCGGTCGTCAGCAGCCGGTTGCAGTGCTCGAGGAGCGCGGCACCGCGCTCGTGGAGCGCCAGAGCCTGCTCGAGCGGCTGACCGCCGGCCTCGAGCTCGGCGACGGTGCGCTGCAGCTCGGCGAGCGCCTCGTCGAAGCCGAGCTTCTCGATCGCCGGGTCAATCGCCTGGGCCACGCCGCTCCTCGTCGTCGCGATCTGCCCAGCGCTGAAGGCGGGGCGCCGCGAGCATACCAACGACGATCCCTGCGGCTCCGACGACGACCGCGAGGATCAGGACCACCGCGATGTCAGCCGCCACGCCCGTCGCCGTCGCGATCGACCGTCGCCGCGAGCTCCCCGTGTGCGACCCGGACCCGGAGCCGCGTCCCGGGTCGTGCGTCGGCGGGGTCGCGCACGATCCGACCGTCCGGGTCGCGCCGCACGATCGCGTATCCGCGCTCGAGGGTGGCATCCGGGCCCAGGACCCCGAGCGCGGCCGCGGCCTCCGCAACACCGCCGCGCGCCGACGCGAGCCGCGCCGTAGCGAGGCGGGGCAGCAGATCGCCCGCGGCCGCGAGCCGAGCACGGTCCGCGGCAAGGCGCCGTTCGAGGCTGCGCGTGGCGTGATCGAACAGCAGGCCCGCTTGCTCACGTCCCGCGGCGAGTCGGGCGACGGGACTGACGCGCTCGAGAGCCCTTCGCTCGACCGCGAGGTCGCGGGCCGCGGCGTCGAGCCGCCGCCCGGTCGCCGTCCGGAGCCTGTCATCTGCTCGCCTGAGCGCGCCCGCGAACTCGACACGGTCCGGCACGACGATCTCCGCGGCCGCGGACGGCGTCGGCGCGCGGACGTCCGCCGCGAAGTCGGACAGCGTCACGTCGACCTCGTGGCCCACGCCACACACGACCGGGATCGTGCTCGCGACGACGGCGCGGACGACGTTCTCGTCGTTGAACGCCCAGAGGTCCTCGAGCGAGCCGCCGCCGCGGGCGAGGATCGTGACCTGCGGCGCGTCTGCCGCTCGGCCGTCGCGCCGGCATTGCTCGGCGTATCGCTCGAGCCGGCGGAATGCCGTCACGATGCTCGCCGGCGCTCCCTCGCCCTGGACGCGGCAGGCGACGAACACCACGTGCGCCAGCGGCCAGCGACGCGCCAGGACGTGCGAGATGTCGCGCCACACCGCGCCCGTCGGGCTGGTGATGACGGCGATGGTTCGTGGCCGCGCCGGCAGCGGCCGCTTGCGCCCGCTCTCGAACAGCCCCTCCGCGGCGAGCCGCGCCTTGAGGGCCTCGAACCGGAGTGCCAGGTCCCCGAAGCCCGCCGGCTGGATCGACTCGACGTAGAGCTGGAGCGCGCCCTGAGGCTCGAACAGGTCCATCCGGCCGTGGACGACGATCCGTAACCCGGCCTGTGGCTCGAACGCGGAGCGGAGTCGGTCGTCGCGGAACCAGACGCACTGGAGCTGGCTGCGCTCGTCCTTGAGCGCGAAGTAGGCGTGGCCGGCGCTCGAGATCGTGACCCGGCCCACTTCGCCCTCGACCCACAGGTCGCGGAGCCGCTCGTCGGCCTGGACCGCGCCCTTGACCGCCTTCGTGACCTCGCTGACGGCGAGGATCCTGAGGCCGAAGGTGCCCGGTGGCGCCGCGAGGGGATGGGGCGGCGACACCGTCGAGGGTCGAGCGGCCCCGGCGCGTCCGGGCGACGCCGCGGGAACGTCGTCCCACGCCGGCAGCGCCCACTCCGGCGGGTCGGTGCGATTCACGTCGTCGCGAGCTGATGCGAGTGCACGGAACGACGATAGC
>DATFPL010000156.1:0-6205 GCA_035264845.1 Candidatus Limnocylindrales bacterium
CCCGAGACGCTCGCCCACGTCGCCGAGATGCTGCCGTTCTGGACGGGCGAGCTCGAGCGCGTCGTGGCAGGACCGGAGCCGGCACCGTTCGGGCGCGTGGCGACGGACACGCTTCGAATCGGCGTCCTCGAGCGCGATCGCAGCCTGCCCCTCGCGGAGCTGTTCGACCGGATCGAGGCGGGCAGCGAGCGGTTCGCGCGGCGGGTTGGGCGACTCACCCCGGCCGAGTCGGGCCGCCGCGGCGTGCACCCCCGGCTCGGCGAGATGACCGCGGCCGGCATCGTCGAGCGGTTCGTCGTCTCGCACGTCGAGGAGCACGCCCTCCAGCTGCGCGAGCTCGTGGCCGCCGTCGCAGCGGCGGGCGAACCTCGCTGACGCGCCTCCGGAACCGGGGCGGTGCCCGGATGCACATCCGTCGAGTGACGGCGCGCGCCGGTACCGATGGGCCATTCTCCGCGCGCTCAGGGGCACCTACGGTGCTGGTCGAGGGGGATCCTCGCCGTCACCGCTTGGGGACCATCGAACATGAAGACGCTACGTTTCCAGGTCGTTCGGGTGTTCCTCGCGCTCTCGACCCTCGCGGCCGTCGCGCTCGCCGTCGAGGCCGGGCGCCGCTGGGGCTGACTCCCGGCGTTCCCACCGCTCGATGAGCCGTCCGGCAAGGACGGCTCTTCGGTTTTCCGGTGTACCGAATGGCCCGGGTCAGGTCTTCGGCTGCTCGTCCAGCACGTGGCGCTTGAGGAAGGCGAGGATCCGGGTCCAGGCATCGCGCTTCGTCTCGCGGCGCTCCCAGCCGTGCGCCTCCTCGTCGTACCAGTGCACCTCGTGGTGCTTGCCCTCGATCTCGAGCGCCTCGACCATCTTCTCGGTCATGAGCGGAACGACGCGCTTGTCCTTGCGGCCATGCAGGATCAGGAGCGGCGCCTCGATGCGCTCCGCGCGGTAGACCGGCGACCCGCGGCGGTAGAGCTCCAGCTTCGCGGGGTCGTCCGGCGCGCCCATCATTCGGTGAAGGTCGAGGCGGCCCAGCCGGTCGCCGTGGCGGTAGCTCTCCGCGATGTCCGAATCGCCGTAGAGGTCGACGCCGGCGCGCCATAGCGACGGCTCCTCGACGAGCGCCGCCAGCGTCAGGTAGCCGCCGTACGAGCCGCCGTAGATCGCGAGCCGGCCGTCCGACCACGGCTGCTCCGCGGCCCAGCGCGCGGCGTCGACCATGTCGCGCGCGTCGGCATTGCCCCATTCGTCGCGGTTCGCCTGCCGGAATGAGCGCCCGTAGCCCGTCGAGCCGCGGAAGTCCACGTCGAGGAACGCAAAGCCCTCGCGGACGAGGAGCTGCTTGAACGGCGCCCACGAGCGGAGCGACTGCGACGTCGGGCCGCCGTGGGGATAGACGACCGTGGGGACGCGGTCGCCGCCGCGACGGCCCGTCGCTCCCACGGGACGCCACAGGGTCCCCTCAATCCTCAAGCCGTCGCGGGCGGTGAAGGCGATCCGTTCCGCGGTCACGGCGCGGGCCGGCGCGAACGCCTGCGCGACGACGGCGGGCATCGAGTCGGTCACCTGTCGCGGACGGGCGCCATCGGCCGCGACGCCGCGAACCGGCAGGAGCCACAGGTCCTGAGGCCGGGCGTCGCTCTCCCCCACCGCGGCGACCCACGCACCGTCGCCGAGCCAGCCGATCCCGCGCCACACGCCGGGCCACGGATTGACGACGTACCCCTGCCCCGCGGCGTCGGCGGGGCGCGGATTCTTGGGCGGGCGGCCGCGCCCGCGCTTCGGAGCGGCGCCACCGATCGGCGCGACGACGAGGTCCACGAGGCCGTCGTGGAACTCGGGATGCGAGAAGCGCGAACCGTCGGGTGACGCGAGCGGCACGAATCCGTACGCCCCGGATGGCTCGGCGTGCTCGCGCTCACCTGCCGTCAGCGCCGTAGGGTTGCCGTCGGCACCGCGGCGAACGACCTGGAACCAGCCACTGTCATCAGAAGCGTGGAGGAGCGAGCCGTCGCGCAGCCAGTGGGGCGCGGTGTCCCAGCCGCGCCCGCCCCCGACGGCCCGCTCGTCGCCAGACTCCGTATCGACGACGAGGATGTCGGATGTGTATGTCGCGTCCGGCCCCTGGCCAGTCACGGCGACCCGCTTCGAGTCCGGCGCCCACTCATAGGACTCGACGTCGAAGGCCGGACGCGTGACGACCCTCGGTTCCGGGGGCTTGGGATTTGACGCGGGCCGACCGCGGCGTGGGACCGGCGCGTCCACGACCCAGACCTGCGCCCAGCCGCGACGCCGCGACACGAACGCGAGACGGCGTCCATCCGGCGCCCAGCGCGGCAGCGACGTGCCGGCGGGGTGCCCCGTGACCTGGGTCAGCCGGGTCCCGTCGACATCCACGACCCAGATCGCGTCGTCGCGGACGAAGGCCAGACGGCGACCATCCGGCGACCACTGCGGATCGGACACGGCCTTCTCCGACGCAGTGATCTGCGCTGGGTAGCCGTTACGAAGCGCGAGCGTGAAGAGCTGGCGCGCGCCGGCCGCTTCCGCGGTGTACGCGACGCTCGTGCCCCGCGGGTGGAGGCGGAACTCGCGCGGCGATTCGACGGCCACGATCTGCTCGACGGTGAGCGGCTCGCGCGAAGGCCGTGGCGTGACGACGGCCGCGCCCGTCCGACTCCCCGGCGGACGGCCGCGACGGCGCGGTGCCGCCTCGGTGGCGGGCGTCGCGGCGCTCGGCGGCGTCTCGTCCGGCGGCGCGGCGCTCGGCTGCTCTTTCGGTCGCGTGGGGCGTCCCGGTGGCCGCCCCCGACGCCGCGGTGTGTCGCCGACGGCAGTCGACACAGTGCTCGTCGCAGCTGATGCCGCGGCAGGGCCGGCGGTCCCGGGCTTGCGGTTCTTCGAGCCTGGCGGTCGCCCGCGACGGCGCGGCGAACCCGGCGGGACGGCGTCTTCCCGAGTCGCCGCGGGATCGAGCGCCGTATTGGTGCCGTGGTCGCGTCCGGTGTCCGTGGGCGCCGTCTGCGTCGCCCTCGCGGCTCTCGGCCGCGCCATCAGGAGCCGGCCGTGGCTTCGCCACTCGCCGGCCAACCGATCCGCGCACACCACTGCCCGACCATCGCGAGGTGAGAGCGGACGTGGCCGTGAAGACACTCGTAGGTCCACTCGCCCCCCTCGGGCGACGCGAGGTCCGCGGGCGACATCGATCGCACGGCCTCGAGAATCCGGTGGTGTCCTGCGTCGAACCGCGCGACGGCCGAGGCGGCGTCCAGCGGCCGCGCCGCCTCGACCTCGCGGGCGTTCCAGGCATCGAGGCCATCGGCAGGGCCGGTCCGCCACGAGCCGGTCCGTCGGTGCTCGTGGACGATGTCCGCACCCTCCTCGAACCAGCGCGCGACGTGCGCCACGTGGTCCTTGAGCGTCCAGTCGTCCGTCGCGCCAGCGTCGTCCCAGCGCTCAAGCGGCACCGGCCGGACGACTTCGTCGAAGAGCGACATGACCGATGCCTCCGCCTCCCAGAACGCGGCGATCGCCGCTGGCGACCCGTCGCCGGCGGGACGGGGATCGGCACGGAATGGATCGCCGTCGGCCTGGCGCCGCCGCAACTCGCCCGCCCACGGCTCGATGATCCCGAGGTGGTCGATCGCGTGGCCGTGCAGGACCATGTAGACCCAGCCCCACGCATCGTCGGCACGAATGGCGTCGAGGCGCAGGCGACGGACGAGGCGGAGCAGCTCCGAGTGGGCGGCCTCTCCGCGGCGTCGAACCTCGGCCGACGCGACCGACGCCCACGCATCGCGGTGGCGCTCGTTGAACCGGTCGAAGTCGCCGCCGTCGAAGTCGCCATCCGCCGGCCAGGCGCTGCCCGCGAGGACGCGCGCGACGTATTCGATCGCGATCTCGTACCAGTCGACGAGGTGTGCGGCGTGGTCGTGGAGCGACCAGTCCGGCCCGCCGGCGTCAGACGGCGCGGCGCCGGGCAGACGCCACGCGGCGTCGTCCAGTCCGGCCCACGTGGCGACGAGCCTGTCGCGAAGGGCCGCTTCGTCCGCCCAGAAGTCGCGGGCCGCGCTGCGGTAGTCGATGCCGCGAACCTTCACCAGCGGCGCCCGCCGAAGGTCGAGGGTGCGCGTCGCGACGACCGTCACCGCGATCCCCGATTGGCCACGGTCACCCGATCCGCCTGCGCCGCTGGGCGTCGCCGGGCCGGTCGACGCCTGCCTCGTGTGGTCGCGGGACGCCGGCCTCGAGCTGCTCACCGAGCTCGACCGTCCGCCGGTACGCCGCCCACACCGCCTCCGACAGGACAGTCCGAAGGCGGCCGGATTCGAGCTCGTGGAGAGCCGCGGCGCTCGTGCCACCCGGCGAGGTGACCATGTTGCGCAGCTCCGCCGGATGCATCCCCGACTGCTTGGCGAAGACGGTGCTGCCCTCGAGCGTCTCGATGACGAGGTCGTGCGCGACGTGGCGCGGGAAGCCGAGGTGGACGGCAGCGTCGATCAGCGCCTCCATGACGAGGAACACGTACGTCGGGCCGGTGCCGCTGACCGCGGTCGCCATCGCCACCATCTTCTCGTCGTCGACCTCGATCTCCGCGCCGAGCGCCTGCAGGAGTGCGCTCGCCTGCGACCGCTGCTCCGCGGTCGTCTCCGGTGTCGCGTACCAGACGGTCATGCCGCGCCCGAGGCGGGCGGGCGTGTTGGGCATGGACCGCACGACCTGGTCATGACCGAGGTGTCCGATGAGGGCGGCCGACGTTGCGCCGGCGATGACCGACAGCACGAGCTGGCCCCGGCGCAGCCGCGGTCCGATCTCCGCGCCGACGCGGGCGAGCATCTGCGGCTTGATGGCGAGGAGGATGACGTCCGCGCCGTCGACCGCGTCCGTGTTGCTGCCGACGACGCGGATGCCGTAGCCGCTCGCAAGCTGGTCGCGACGCTCCGCGCGTGGGTGGCTCGCGACGACCTGGCCGGGATCGACGAGCTTGCCGCGGAGCAGGCCCGCGATCATCGCCTCCGCCATCACGCCGGATCCGACGGTCGCGATGGTTCGCTTCGCCAGGGGGGACATCGCGGGAGTATAGCCGTCGGTTCTCGGCGTTCCGGACGAGTTCCCCTTGTTGAAGCGCGGGCGCGGGCGCGTGGCGCGGGAATTGCACGGTGTGTTGTGCACGGGGTGTTCAACTGGAGCACGGAAGGACGCCCTGCCGCTCCGAATGCGCTCCAACGGACCGAATTTCGGCGAAGTTGTGCAGCGCGCGAGCAGCATTGACCGATTCCTGGTCGAAGTCATCGCGGTTGAACACGGGGTGCAAAATCCGTCGGCGCCGCGCGTGCGCCATGGGTCAGGCCGTCGCGCGACCCAGCAAAAAGAATCGCCCGGTCGTCGTCACCTCCGCGGTCGCGAAACCCGCCCGAAGGAGCGCGTCGCGGAGCGCCGCCGGCTCGTGAAACACCTTGACGATCCGGAACTCGCGCCCGTCGGCGAGCCGTCGCGTCGCGACATCGTCGTGCGGCTCGGGGTTGTCGGCCGCACCGGATTGCGGGTCTGGCAGCGAATCGACGAAGGCGAAGGTGCCACCGGGCTTGAGCCAGCGGCGCGCGAGTGCGAGGAATTCCGCCAGCCGGTGGCGCTCGACGTGGCTCAGCCAGAAGCCGGCGAACAGCGCGTCGACCTGGCGGTCCGGCTCGGCCCACGCGTCGCGGACGTGGAGGTGGGCGCGGAGGCGGTGCGCGACGAGTCGGTCGCGGGCGCGCTCGAGCGGGGCGGCCGCGGCGTCGTAGATCGACAGCTCGCCCTTTTCGGCCAGGAGCGGCGACCACCAGCCGGTGCCGCCGGCGAGCTCGACGATCTCGCCACCGAGCGGGAGCGCATCCACCCAGCGCCCGGCCGTGTCGAGCTCCGCGTTCCACGCCGCGTCGTGGACGGGGCCGCGGCTGTAGCGGCCGCGCCGGAGGTACCAGTCGTCGTATTCGGGGGCCCGAGCTTGGTAGTAGGCGACGAGGTCGTCCGGGAGTGGCGGCGGCGCGACGGCCCGCGGCGGCGGCGGCGGTCGCGACCCGCCGCGTTCCGTGATCGCCTCGCGCAGCCGGAAGCGGAGGAACTCGTTGTCGCCGGCCTTGCCGACGCAGTCCGGGCAGAGCTGGGCCCAGCCCTCGACGTCATCCGGGCCACGAACGGTCCACGAGGTGCCGCACCAGAGGCAGTCGAA
>DATFPL010000157.1:0-12574 GCA_035264845.1 Candidatus Limnocylindrales bacterium
TCGCCGGCCACGTCTCGCCGGACGCGCGCGCAGTTCCGGAACCGTTGACGGGAGTTGCCCGCGTCGTTCTGCGACGGCTCGACAACTCGGCGGAGCTCGTGCCCCTGTCGACGGTCGAGAAGCACATCGACGTCCGCGCCGACGGCTCGACATCGCTCCGGTTCACCGTCACGACAGAGATCGATCCTACGGCCGTCGGGTCCGGTGGCGCGACGTGGCCAGGGACGTGGACCGTTCTCGTAAGGATCGACCAGGCGGGGTACTCCCGGGAGGCGAAGGCCGTCGCCGCGCCTGCGCTCGCCGGCGCCGCTCCCGCTGCCGCTGTCCGTCGGGGCCGCCTCGCGGCGACCCCGAAGTGGGGGAAGGAGCGTGTGCTGACGATCGCGATCGCGCGCCGGCCCGGAATGGCGCGCGAGCTGTTCCGCGACGTCGTCCCGAAGCCCATCCGGCGCGCGCTCCGCGACGCGTATCGGTTCGCAGCGGTGGCGGGTGGCGTTCCTCAGCGCGGTGGCAGCCGCGGGACCCGGTACGAGAAGCCGCGGAGCCCTGCGTCCGCCGGAAGGCCGCGCGCGTAGGCGACGACCCTGAAGCCGCCCGTCGCGGCGGGGTCGAGCAGCCGCATCAGTGCAGAGCGGAGCGGGAGGTACGTCTCAGCCGTCGTGGCCGGGTTGCTGCGGACCTCCTCGAGCACATCGCCGATCGCGAGCCCGACGAGAAACTCGGCCTGCGTCGTCGACCCGATCGCCACGAGCCCGGCACGTCGCGCCGCGGCATCGACCGCCGTGAAGTCGACGTGCGCGGTCAGATCCTGGCGCCCGACGCTCGCGTACGGATCGGTGTGAGCACGGTGGCCGCGGTAGGCGAGGAGGGTCCCTGCCCCGCGCCGCGTCGAGTACAGGTCGCGCGCCTCGTGGCCGTAATCGACGAGCAGCATGACGCCGCGCTCGAGGGCCGCCGCGGCGTCGGCGACCCACGTGTCGACGGCGAGCGAGATCTCGCCGCGCTGCCCGTCCGCGAGCTCGACGCGCTCGCCCTTCAGGCGCGCCTCGAGCTCCGGGGTCGACGGTGGACCACCGACGTCGACGAAGCGGTCCCCGTCGAGCCCCACGTACGTCTCGATGAGCCGACCGTCGCGTCCCTCGACGCGATGAACGGGCAGTGCGTCGAGGACCTCGTTGGCGACGACGACGCCGACGATCCCACCGGCCGGACGGTCGACGACCCCGGCGAACCCCGAGCTCCCGACGCGGGCGGTCAGCGCCTCGACACGCCGATCGTCGACCTCGACCGGCTGGTAGCGGATCGCGGTCAAGAGGCGCGAGCTGTCGGCGACGAGGCCGTTGAGGATCGCGTCGGCAAGGGCCCCGGCACCTGCGCCGTGCTCGCGGACGACGAACGGATGGGGCTCACCGAGCAGCCGCCAGATCTCGTCGAGCTGCCGGGCGACGAGGCGGCCGAAGATCGGGTGGGTCTCGGGCGCGGTCAGGAAGTCGCCCTCGCGCCCGGGTCGCGCGTCTGCCGAGCGGTAGTAGCCGCGCTCGGGGTCGTAGAGCGCGAGCTCCATGAACCGGGCGAACGTCATCGGGCCGGACGCCCGGATCTCGGCCCGGATCCGCTCGACGAGGACGGGGTCCGACGGGGCGTCGTCGCGCGAAAGGACCTCGCGCCGCAAGCTCGGCTCGAGGTTCATCGACGACGACCACGACGACGAGGGCCGGCGACCGCCAGTCGGGCCCCGGGGCCAACAAGCGTGTGGCCACCCAGAACGATCGGGATTGCGGCGCCGGCTGCCGACGTCGTGAGCTGACGCAGCCACGGATCGCGGATCGCGTCCGCGGCGAGGACATCGGACGCGAAGCGGTCCTCCGCCGTGGGCCACGAGCGCTCGTCGGCGCCGAGGCGATGGGCGAGGAGCACGCGCGTGTCGACGAGCGCGGCGTTCGCGAGCTCCCCGAGGACGCCGCCGATCGCGCCTGGGCCCTCGCGGTCGAGCAGGGCCCCGAGGAGCGACCGCGGCGGCCGCTGTCCAGCCTCGGCCGCGCTGCGCTTCGCGAGCTGGCTCGCCGCGCGCAGCCCGCGCTCCTCGACGAACGCCCGCGTCCGGGACGCGCTGTGCCGCTCGAGCCAGGCCAGCGTCGCCGCGTTCGTGCGGCCGGCGATCATCAGTTCCGCGCGGGGATCCGCGGCGACGCGGGCGATCGCGGCGAGACGCTCGCGCACCGGCGTGAGCTCGCCGCGGTCGTCGCCGAGCAGCGCGCAATCGAGCGGCGAGTCGAGGTCGATCCCGAGCCGCCATCGGCCGCGCAGGTCGCGCACCCGGTAGCCCCCGACCTCGTCGAGCCACCGCGGCAGCGCGTTGTCCGACGGGAGGTCGGGGACGTCGCGAAGCGCCTCGGCGCACGAGATCGCGACCGCGTCTGCGGAGTGGCGGTTGTTCGCGAGCGCCTGGCGGTCGCCGGCGGACGCGGCACGCACGAAGGCGCGCCGGTCGGCCGGCGTAGCAAGTGGCATCGCACCGGACCCGAGCACGACGACACCCGAAGCGCGCGTGCCGCGGACGAGCTCCCTGAGTCGCGCGCCGAACGAGATACCGTCAGGCTGGCCGGACACGATCTCGACGTCCGTAGCGCCCGCCGCCGCGAACCCGACCCGGTGCGACTCCGCGACCGCTGCCCGCGCGGTCGCGAGGAGCCGCTCCAGCGGGCCGGCATCAGGCCCTGGCTGCGGGTGGAAAATCCGGACGGCGACCTCGGCCACGCGGCCGAGTCTAGCGATGGAGGGCTGGGCACTGGCTCGACGGGTTCGGGCGTACGTCGCGCTCGGCGCGAACGTCGGTGACGCGGAATCGACGCTCGTCGCAGCGGTGCATGCCCTCGCGGCGCTGCCCGGCGCGTCGCTCCGCGGCGTATCGCGGCTGTACCGGACGGCGCCCGTCGGCTTGACCGACCAGCCACCATTCCTCAACGCGGTCGTCGCACTCGACGTCCCCGCCGGTCGCGACCCCGCGACGGGAGCGACCGCGTTGCTCGTCGCACTCAAATCGATCGAGCGGGCGTTTGGGCGACGCGATCGCGGACGCTGGGGACCGCGCGAGCTGGATCTCGACGTGCTCGTCTTCGGCGGCGCGCGGCTCGCCATCGACAGGCCGCGCGAGGGCCGCTCCCGCGGTGCGGCGGTCGATCCGGCCCGCGCCGCGCGACTCCTCGAGGTCCCGCACCGAGACGCGCCGGACCGTCTGTTCGTCCTCGCCCCGCTAGCGGATCTCGCGCCTCGTCTGGTCCCGCCCGGGTGGACGGAACGCGTCGACACCGCGCGCAAACGCCGCGAGGCGGTTGAGGGACGGGACGCGGCGCGCCCCGTCGGGGAGTGGACCGGGGACCGCTGGGGAAGGACGCCGAGCGCAGGCAGCTGATCCCGGAATGGCGAAGGACGCGCGAGCGGCGCGCCTACCCGAGGTAGCGGGTCCCGAGCGGCGTCTCCTCGGCCGGGCCGTCGGTTCGGCGCGCGACGCGATACGCGAGCGCGTTCGGGCGGGACGACACCGCTTCGGCCAGCTCGTCACCGACGAAATGGAGCGCCGCGCCGTCGTCCGCCGCGTATCCGTCGGCAAGGGTCGCGTCGCCGACGAGCCCGCGGTAGACGGGCCGACGCCGCGCCTCGGTGTCGTAGTGGGGACAGAACGAGCCGGCGAGGAACGCCAGGCCGTCGTTCAGCGGCCCGAGGTCGGGGTCGAACGAATCGGTCACGCCACCCCCGAACCAGCACAACGCGCCGGCGCTCCAGCCCGCGAGCACGATCCCGCGCTCCCACGCCTCGCGCAGCGCCGCATCCACGCGGTGTAGCCGCCAGACCGCGAGCATGTTCGCCGTGTTCCCGCCTGCGACGTAGATCAGGTCCTGGGCGAGAAGCACCTCCGCCGGCGACGAGCGGCGCCGGTCGAACAGCGGCAGCCACGTCGGCTCGGCGCGCGGCGCGAAGAAGTCGTAGAAGCGGCCGACGGCGGCGCGATCGTCGCCGCCCGCCGTCGGCACGAAGCAGATCCTCGGGCGCTCCTTGCCGGTCAGATCGAGGAGGTATTCCTCGAGCCGCCCGTTGTCGGGATCGCTCGCGAACGTTCCGCCGCCGATCGCGACGATGTGGCGCTCGGCCACGGGCTATAGGCGGACGGCCGGCGGCCGCGTCCGGTCGAACATGTGGACCGTGTCGACGAAGCGAACCTGCTTCGCCTGATACGCCATGACGAGCGAGTGCGTGCGTGCGCCGCCGCCGAAGAACCGGACGCCGTTGAGCAGGTCGCCCTCCGTCACGCCGGTCGCCGCGAAGACGAGGTTGTCGCCGGACGCGAGGTCCTCGGTCGTGTACACGCGGCTCTCGTCCCCGTGCCCCATTCGTGCGCCGCGGGCGCGCTCGTCGTCCGTCCGGTAGCGGAACCGCGCCTGGATCTCGCCACCGAGGCAGCGGAGGGCGGCCGCGGTGATCACGCCCTCCGGGGCCCCGCCGATCCCCATGACGGCGTGAACGCCGGTGCCGGACACGGCACAGCTGATCGCCCCGGACAGGTCGCCATCGCCGATCAGCTTGATCCGCGCGCCGACCTCGCGGAGGTCCGCCTTGAGCTTGTCGTGGCGCGGCCGGTCGAGGACGACGACCGTGATGTCGTTCGGGCGGCGGCGGAGTGCGGCGGCGATGCGCTCGACGTTCTCCTGCGGCGTGAGCCGGATGTCGACCTGGCCGGCGGCGACCGGTCCGACGCACAGCTTCTCGAGATACGTGTCCGGGGCGTTGACGAGTCCTCCCTTCTCGGATGCCGCGAGGACCGTGATCGCGTTTGCCTGCCCGTAAGCCACGAGATACGTCCCTTCCAGCGGGTCGACGGCGATGTCGACCTCCTGGTAATGACGCCGGTCGTTGCCGTCACGCTTGCCGACCTGCTCGCCGATGTAGAGCATCGGTGCCTCGTCGCGCTCGCCCTCGCCGATGACGATCGTGCCCGCGATCTCGAGCTCGTCCATCGTCCGGCGCATCGCCTCGGTGGCCGCGCGGTCGGCCTCGTCCTTGTTCCCGCGGCCCATGAACCGCGCCGACGCGAGCGCCGCCGCCTCCGTGACGCGGACCATGTCGAGTGCGAGGAGCTCTTCCATCGGTTCTCCGTCGTCCCCCGAAGCGACCGCCGCGGCTACTAGTGGCGGAAGTGACGCATCCCCGTGAACACCATCGCGAGGTGGTGCCGGTCCGCGACCTCGATCGCCATCTCGTCGCGGATCGAGCCGCCCGGCTGGATGATCGCGGTGACGCCGGCGTTCGCGGCCATCTGGATTCCGTCCGGAAACGGAAAGTACGCATCGCTCGCCATGACCGCGAGCTTCGCCCGGTCGCCGGCGCGCCGGAGCGCGATCTCGACCGACACCTGGCGACTCGCCTGGGCCGCGCCGATCCCGACCGTCGCGCCGTTGCGGGCGAGGACAATGGCATTCGATCGGACGTGGCGCACGGCACGCCACGCGAACAGCAGGTCGGTCAGCTCCTCGAGCGTGGGGCGCCGCTTCGTCACGACCTGGAGCTGGCCACGGTCGAGCCCGAGGTCGTCGATGCTCTCGACGAGCAGGCCGCCCGCGATCCGCTTGAAGTCGAGGCTCGCGATGCCGTAGTCGCGCATCCCCTCCGTCGGGTCCGGCGGCACCATGAGCAGCTCCAGCCCGGTCTTGCCCTTGAGGAGCCCGAGCGCGGCGTGGCTGTACGTGGGCGCGATGACCGCCTCGTACGAGTTGGCGGCGATCTCACGCGCGGTTGCGCCATCGAGCTCGCGGTTCACGGCGACGATGCCACCGAACGAGGCGACGGGATCCGTCTCGAGCGCCTTCCGATAGGCCTCGACGAGCTCGTCGTTCGAGGCAAGCCCGACGGGGTCGGTGTGCTTCGCGATGGCGACAGTCGGGCTCGTGTAGTCGCTCACGATCCGGTACGCCGCGTCGAGGTCGAGGAGGTTGTTGAACGACGGGCGGCTGCCCTGGACCTGGGTCGCGTCGGCGATCGTCCCGGACCGGTGCGTCGTCTCGCGGTAGACCGCCGCGCGCTGGTGGGGGTTCTCGCCGTAGCGCAGGTCGTCGACCTTCTCGAGGACCAGCGCGAGGCGGCGCGGGAACGTGTTGCCGGAGATCTGGTTGAGGTAGGCCGCAATCTCCGCGTGATATGCCGCGACGGCACCGAATGCGTCCGCGGCGAGCATCGCCCGTAGCTCCGTCGAGACGTGCCCCAGCGCCTTCAGCTCGGCGACGACCCGGCGGTACTGCTCCGGGTTGGCGATGGCGGCCACGCCGGCCGCATTGCGTGCCGCTGCGCCGAGCAGCGCCGCGCCGCCGACGTCGATCATCTCGATCGCCTCGTCGATCCCGATCATCTGCCGCCCCACCTCGGGGGCGAACGGCTTGACGTTGACGACCACGAGGTCGATGAGCCCGATGCCCTGCTTGACGAGCTCCTCGAGCTGCTCCGGGCTGTCGCGGCGAGCGAGGATCCCGGCGTAGACCGCGGGGTGGAACGTCTTGACCTGGCCGCCGACGAGCGACGGGACGTGGGTCAGGTCCGAAACCGGGGCGACGTCGACGCCGTCGGCGGCAAGGTACTCGCGGGTGCCGTCCGTGGCGAACATCTCCACGCCGAGCGCGGCGAGCTCACGGGCGAGCTCCGAGATGCGGTCCCGGTTGGCCACTGACAGCAGGGCTCGCACCCCGGCATTCCTCCCATCCCGCGGCCGTCCTGCGCACGCACCGGGCAGGTGTCGCGACCTGCTGGGGCAGACCGGTGCGGGGGCGCGGGTGTCCTTCGGCCGAGTATACCGTGCGGCGTGGCATACTCCCGGGCGCCGGTCGGGCGCGCCCGGGACACACAGCGCCGTCCGCCGGGATGCCGCAAGAAGCCGTCGCCGAGTCCGTCAGCGTCCGCGAGGAGCGCACGTGAACCTGCCGCCCTGGGAGTACCTCTTCCAGTCGTTCTCGAGCCGCAACTTCCCGGACCTGTTCATGCCGACCTGGGTCGCATCGCTCGTCCTGCTCATCGCGCTCGTCGTCCTCTACAACGTCAGGACGCGCGCCCTCCATCGCCACCCGCCGTACCTCGACCTCTATGAGCAGCTCCTCTGGACGGGGATCATCACGTTCAGCCTGCTGCTCGTCGGCGCGGTCTTCGTGTTCGACTTCTTCATCGTCCTGGCGACCGCGATCGTGGGGCTGGCGGTCCTCGTCTGGGTCCGCTTCCGCCGCTTCCCGCCGATCCTCGCAGCCTATGAGCATCGCCTCGCGCGGCAGCGCTACTTCTCGCGCTCGAAGTTCGCCCGCCCGGAAGCGACGATCCGGCCGAAGACCGCCCGGCGCAGCCGCCGGCGGCGCTAGTCGCACAGCCGACATGCCGATCGACGTCCTCCGGTTCGGGGTCGGGCACCGGCGCCCGGAGGGACCGCCGGGCACGACCGGGATCACCGGTCGCGTCATCCACAGCGACGGTCGCGGCGTCGTGTCGGAGCTCGCCTTCGGGCGCGGCGCGCGGATCGAGCCGCATTCGAATCCGAACACCACGTACCTGATCGTCATCGAGGGCGGCGGCTGGGCCGCGGTCGGCGACGAGCGGATCCGTGTCGCCGCCGGCGAGGCCGTCGTCTGGCCGGCCGACATCGAGCATGCGGCGTGGACCGACTACTCGCCGATGCGCGCCTTCGTCGTCGAGTTCGCCGGACCCGACGACGCCGCCGTGCGCGGCATCATCGACGGGACGGCGCGGACACTTCCGGCCGGGGCTGTGCCGCGGTCACCCGGGGAGGGATCGCTCGCGCCGCGAGACGTCGCTACGCCGCACGACCGGACCGCCGGGGAGCCGCGCTAGACAGCTCCGCTCGTCGTTCCCGGGCGTTATCGGCCGAGCCGAGCCGGTTCCCTTTACCCGTGCCCGCGGGCCCGCATCAGCCTGCGAGCAGCGCTCCAAGCTGACCGAGGACGCGCGCCGTCGCGCCCCAGACGCGGAGGCCGTCGATCGAGTACGCGCCGTAGCGGAGCGGCCAATCGCGGACCGTCCGCTCGACGATCTCGATCTGGGCGTCCGGCAGGAACGCGGAGACGGGCGCCTCGACGATCCGCGCGACTTCGTCTGGAGACGCGACGAGGATCGGTCGCCGTGCGGCGATCGCGACGACCGGCGTGACCTGGAAGTCGCTGACGGGGATCCAGAACGGCTCGAGCATCCCGACGACGCGGACCCCGGCCGCATCGGCGTCGAGCCCGACTTCCTCGACTGCCTCGCGGAGTGCGGTCGCAGCTGCGTCGCCGTCCTCGGGCTCCGTCTTGCCGCCGGGAAAGCTGACCTCCCCGCTGTGGTGGCCGCCGCGGTCGACCCGCTCGGTCAGAATCACACGCGCCTCGCGGTCGGCGTCCGGCACGATGAGGACGAGGACAGCGGCCGCGCGAGTGGCGCCAGTCAGCCGCACCGTCGGGCGTCTCTCGACGCCGTCCGTGCGTACCGGCATGAGGATCTGCGGCGGCTCCGGCAGGACAGCGGGCAGGGTCGCGAGGCGCGCCGCGACCTCGTCGAAACGCATCGGCGCGGCCCTCAGCGCGTGACCGCGAGGCCGCGCCGCGAGATCAGTGGATCCGCTCCCCGCCGTCGCGCGCGCCGTTGTCCGTTGCAGGCAGGTCGAGCACCGTCGGGCCGCTGCGCCGGCCGGAGCTGCCCGCCGCCTGTTCCGTGCCCGCGCGCGCGTCGCGTCGCGCGCCGCTGTCCGCGACGACCGTCCGGCCGTCGGCGGCGTAGACCAACGTCCCGCTGACTGGATCCGCGTCCGCCACGACGTGGTCGCCCGGCTTGAACTCGCCCTTGAGGAGCGCCCGCGCAAGCGAGTTCTCCACGAGCCGCTGAATCGTCCGGCGCAGCGGCCGCGCCCCGTACGCCGGGTCCGTGCCCTCTCGGATGATCAGCTGCCGCGCCGCGGGCGTGAGGTCGACGACGATCTCCTGGCCCGCCAGCCGCCGCTGCAGGTCGGCGAGCAGCAGGTCGACGATCGACGCGAGATCCGCGTCGGACAGGGCGTGGAACACGATGACCTCGTCGATCCGGTTGAGGAACTCCGGCCGGAACTGGAGCCGCAGCGTGTCCATGATCTGCCGCCGCATCTCGTCATAGGCGTCACTTGCCGCGTCGCGCCCGGTGAAGCCCGAGATGAACTGGCTGCCGACGTTGCTGGTCATGATCACGACGGTGTTCTTGAAGTCGACCGTGCGGCCCTGCGAATCGGTCAGCCGGCCATCGTCGAGGACCTGGAGCAGGACGTTGAACACGTCCGGGTGCGCCTTCTCGATCTCGTCGAGCAGGATCACCTGGTACGGCCGTCGCCGAACGGCCTCGGTCAGCTGTCCGCCCTCTTCGTAGCCGACGTAGCCGGGCGGTGCGCCGACGAGCCGTGACACGGCGAACTTCTCCATGTACTCGCTCATGTCGATCCGCACCATCGCCTGCTCGTCGTCGAAGAGGAACTCCGCGAGGGCGCGGGCGAGCTCGGTCTTGCCGACGCCGGTCGGGCCGAGGAAGAGGAACGAGCCAATGGGACGGCGCGGGTCCTTGAGGCCGGCGCGCGCTCGGCGGACCGCGTCGGCGACTGCGGCGATCGCCTCGTCCTGGCCGACGACCCGCTGGTGGAGGCGCTCCTCCATCTGGACGAGCTTCGCGGTCTCGCCCTCCATGAGCCTCGTGACCGGCACGCCGGTCCACGACGCCACGATCTCCGCGATGTCGTCCGACGTGACCTCCTCGTTGAGCAGCGAGCCCGAGCCCTGGAGCGTCGCGATCGCCGCTTCCTGCTCGCGAAGACGCTGCTGGAGCTCCGGCAGTGTCCCGTACTGCAGCTTGGCCGCCGTCTCGTAGTCGGTCTCTCGCTGCGCCTGCTCGATCCGGACCTGAAGCTGCTCGAGCTCCGTCCGGGTGGCGCGCATCGCGCCGATGGCGGTCTTCTCCGCCTCCCAGCGCTGCTTGAGCGCGCCCGCTTCCTCCGACAGCTCGCCGAGCTCGCGCTCGAGCGCCTCGAGCCGCGCCTTCGACGCGTCGTCGGTCTCCTTGCGGAGCGCCTCGCGCTCGATCTCGAGCTGGATCCGGCGTCGCTCGAGCTCGTCGAGCTCGATCGGCATGGAGTCGATCTCCATCCGCAGCCGTGAGGCCGCTTCGTCGACGAGGTCGATGGCCTTGTCGGGCAGGAACCGCTCCGTGATGTAGCGCTGCGACAGGGTCGCGGCGGCAACGAGCGCAGAGTCGGTGATCCGGACACCGTGGTGGACCTCGTACCGCTCCCGGAGCCCGCGCAGGATCGAGATCGTCTCCTCGACTGTCGGCTCGTCGACGAGGACGGGCTGGAAGCGGCGCTCGAGCGCCGCGTCCTTCTCGATGTGCTTGCGGTATTCGTCGAGCGTCGTCGCGCCGATCGTGTGGAGCTCGCCGCGGGCAAGCATCGGCTTCAGCAGGTTCGATGCATCCATCGCGCCCTCGGCAGCGCCGGCGCCCACGACGGTGTGGAGCTCGTCGATGAACAGGACGACCTGCCCCTCGGCGTCCTTGATCTCCTTGAGGACGGCCTTGAGCCGTTCCTCGAACTCGCCACGGAACTTCGCGCCGGCGATCAGCGCGCCGAGGTCGAGCGCGACCACGCGCTTGTCCTTGAGCCCCTCGGGGACGTCGCCGCGGACGATCCGCTGCGCCAGGCCCTCGGCGATCGCCGTCTTGCCGACGCCGGGCTCGCCGATGAGCACGGGGTTGTTCTTCGTTCGCCGGCTCAGGACCTGGATGACGCGGCGGATCTCCTCGTCGCGGCCGATCACCGGATCGAGCTTGCCGGCGCGGGCCTCCGACGTGAGGTCGCGGCCGTACTTCTCGAGCGCGGCGTAGGTTGACTCCGGGTTCTGGGAGGTGACCCGCTGGCCGCCTCGGACGCTCTGGAGTGCCTGGAGGATCGCCTCGCGGCCGGCCGCGTTCTGCTCGAGGAGGCGCTGCGCCTCGCCGCCGGCCTCAGCGGCGCCGAGCAGCAGGTGCTCCGTCGAGACGTACTCGTCGCCGAGCCGGCGGGCCTCCTCCTCCGCGTGCTCGATGACGCGGCGTGCGCGGGGATCGAGTGTCATGGACCCGCCCTCGATGCGCGCGCGTCGCGCGAGCGCCGCGGCGATCTCGCCGCGGAACGCCGGGAGGTCGACGCCCAGCCGGCGCAGCGTCTCGGCGGGCACGCCCGCGTCGTCCTCGACGAGTGCGGCGAGGATGTGCTCGGCGTCGAGGATCGGGCTGTGGAGCGTCTCTGCGCCGCGCTGCGCGGCGGCGATCGCTTCCTGGGCTTTCTGGGTAAATCGGTCGAGCTGCATCGGTCTGGTCTCTTGTCAGCGTGGGTCGGGTTGCGCGGCGAGGTCGAGGAACCGCTGTGCAGCTGCCTTCGCCTCGTCGCTGAGGTTTGTGGGCAGGACGACACGGGTCCGGACGTACAGGTCGCCTTGACCCTCGGCGTTGAGGCGCGGCATTCCCTGGCCGCTGAGGCGGAACGTCCGCCCGTTCTGCGTTCCGGCCGGGATCGTCAGCAGGACGCGGCCCTTGAGCGTCCGGACCGGAACCTCGCCACCGAGGAGCGCCTCCTCGAGCGTGACGGGGAGCTCGCGCTCGAGGTCGGCACCGCGTCGCGTGAACGTCGGGTGGGGCTTGATCCGGGTGACCACGACGAGATCCGCGCCGTCGCCGCCGCGCCCGGCGAGCCGGATCCGGCTGCCGTTGTCGACGCCGCGCGGGATCGTCACCTCGAGGCGTGTGTCGTCGACCTGGACGATCCGCTTCGTGCCGTTGAAGGCCTCCTCGAGCGTGATCTCGGCGGTCGCCTCGAGAACCGGGGTTGCGCGCGTCGGGCGGGCTCGGGACTGCGCGTCGGCGCGGCGTGTGCCCGCCCCGTTCGAATCGCGCTTCAGCCCGGCGAGCATCTCGTCGACCTCGGCGTTCGTCGCGGTCTGGCGCGCCGACGTCGCTCCGCCGCCGAACACCATCCGGAAGAAGTCCGAGAATCCGCCGAGGTCGCCCAGGTCCTCGGGGTCGCCGCTCGTCCTGAACTCGTAGCGGACGTTGCCGCCGCCGCTGCTACCACCGAAACCGAACGGGCTGCCCCGCCCGAACGGATCGCGACCGCCGCGCGCGCCAGCTGCGGCGCCTGTCTGGCTGAACTGGTCCCAGTTCGCGCCGACCGCGTCGTACTTCTTCCGCTTGTCCGGATCGGACAGGACGGTGTTGGCCTCGTTCAGATCCTTGAAGGTCTGCTCGGCCTTCTTGTCACCCGGCTTGACGTCGGGATGGTGCTGGCGGGCCAGCTTCCGGTACGCCTTCCGAATGTCGTTCTGGGAGGCCGTTCGTGGCACGCCCAGGATCTTGTAGTAGTCCTTGTATTCCATCGTCGATCACCGGCTACGTGCCGAGGTCGAACTCAGGTTTCGCCGCCCGGACGGCCGAGGCGAAGGCGCCAGCGAGCACCGGAGCGAACGCACTCCGAGGTCCGTGAGCGAGGAGCGGAGCTGGCAACGCACGC
>DATFPL010000158.1:0-18928 GCA_035264845.1 Candidatus Limnocylindrales bacterium
CGGCCCGAGGTCGCGATCTCCGGCGTGATGATCCCCGACCCCGTCGCGGTCGGCGCGTTCGCGAACCAGGACGAGGTCGCCCAGGTCGTCGCCCGGTACAACCTGCTCGCGGTCCCGGTCGTCGACAACGATGGCCGCCTGGCCGGCATCGTGACGGTCGACGACGCGATGGACTCGATCCTGCCCACCGCCTGGAAGAAGCGGTTGCCGCGCCTCTTCGCGCGGAGCTGACGTGCGCGGGCTGTTCGAGCGGATCCGCCAGCGCGAGTTCCTTCGCCTTCGCGGTCGCTTCCGGGGACGGCGCGGCCTCGTCGCGTTCCTCGCGGTCATGGGGCCCGGGCTCATCGCCGGAATCGCCGGCAACGACGCGGGCGGTATCACGACGTACAGCATCCTCGGGGCGCGCACCGGCCTCGCGCTCCTGTGGCTCTTCCCGATCACGATCGTCATCCTCGCCGTCGTCCAGGAGATGGCGGCGCGTCTCGGCGTCGTGACGGGCCAGGGGTTGTCGGACCTGATCCGCGACCGCTTCGGCGTCCGCTGGACCGCGTTCGCGATGCTCGTCCTCCTCGTCGCGAACATCGCCAACACCGTTGCCGAGTTCTCAGGCGCCGCGGCCGCGCTCGAGATCTTCGGCATCCCGCGCTTCGTGACGGTCCCGATCACGGCGCTCGCCATCTGGGCGCTCGTCATCTACGCCAGCTACCGGACCGTGGAGCGCGTCTTCCTGTCGGTCATCCTCGTCTTCCTCGCCTACATCGGGACGGCGTTCGTCGCCGGGCCCGACTGGGGCGCCGTCGGGCGCGCGTTCGTCACGCCGTCGTTGCCGCTCGACCCGACGACCCTGCTGCTCGTCGTCGCGCTCGTCGGCACGACGATCACGCCGTACATGCAGTTCTACCTCCAGAGCGCCGTCGCGGAGAAGGGCATCGACGAGGAGGAGTTGCGCCTCGAGCAGGCCGACGCCGTCGGCGGCGCGATCTGGACGAACGTCGTCGCCGTCTTCATCGTCATCGCGACGGCGACGACGATCCACGCGGTCGGCGGGCAGATCGAGTCGGCCAGCGACGCCGCGCGCGCGTTCGCGCCCGTCGCGGGCGGGCTGTCGACGGCGCTCTTCGCGGTTGGACTTTTCGGCGCGTCGGTGCTGGCTGCGACGATCATGCCGATCTCGACGGCCTACGTGATCTGCGAGGCGTTCGGCTGGGAGTCCGGCGTCGACAAGCGAATGCGTGACGCGCCGTCGTTTTTCTTCATCTACACGTTCGTGCTCGTCCTGGGCGCCGTCGTCGTCCTCATTCCGGGGCTCGACCTGCTCCCGGTCATCCTCGCTTCGCAGAACCTCCAGGGGCTGCTCCTGCCGATCGTCCTCGTCTTCATGGTCCTGCTCGTCAACGACGCGCGACTCATGGGCCGGCATCGCAATGGCCGCATTGGGAACGTGCTGGCGTGGACGTGCGTCGCGCTCGTCGTGGCGCTCGACCTGGTCCTGATCGGGACGAGCGCGGCCGGTGTGCTCGGCGTTCGCGTCGGGTAACGCGGCGCAACGCCGGCGCGAGGGCCATCGCGCCGCGCACGGGAGCCGTGCAAGTGCTCGACCGCGAGACTCAGCCGGTGCCCGATTCCTTCGCCGTCCTTGCGGGCGGCCTCGACCATCCCGAGGGTGTCGCCTGGGACCCGCTGACCGAGCGCGTGTACGCCGGCGGCGAGGCCGGTCAGATCTACGCCATCGGCCTCGACGGAAGCGTCACGACGGTCGCCGTCACGGGCGGCTTCATTCTGGGTCTCGCGGTCGACGGGCGAGGGCTCGTGTATGCCTGCGACGTCGGTCGCGGCGAGGTCGTGCGGATCGATCCCGCCACCGGTGTCGTGACGCCGTTTGCGTCGGGCGACGGAACGACCCGGATGGCGGCCCCGAACTGGCTCGCGTTCGACGCGGTTGGCGCGCTCTACGTGACCGATTCAGGCGACTGGGGGAAGCGGGACGGCCGGATCTGGCGCGTCGCGCCCGACGGCGGCGCGGAGATCTGGACGACGGCCGCGAACGCGCTGCCGAACGGCTGCTGCATCAGCGCCGACGGCGACGCCCTGTTCGTCGTCGAGACGAACATGCCGGGGATCACGCGGATCGCCATCTGCCCGGACGGCAGCGCCGGGCCGCCCGAGCGGTGGATCGATCTTCCGGGGACCGTGCCGGACGGCGTCGCCGCGACGGCCGACGGTGGCCTGCTCGTCGCGTGCTATCGCCCCGACGCCGTGCTGCGCGTCCGCGCCGACCGATCGATCGAGACGCTCGTCGAGGATCCCGACGGGCAGCTCCTCGGGGCGCCCGCGAACGTCGCGTTCGTGGGCCCGAAGCTCGACCGGCTCGTGACCTCGAACCTTGGTCGCTGGCACGTCACGATCGGCGATCCCGGCGTGCGGGGCGTCCCGCTCGCGAGGCCGGTTTTCGACTGACGGCGGCGCCCGGGATCAGTGCCCGTGCGACGCCGCCGCGTGGCTGCGGGCCTCGTCCGGCGGCGATCCGCCTCGCTCGACCGGCAGCCCGAGCGCGGTCCAGGCCGGGACGCCGTCGGCCACCCACGACACATCCGTGAAGCCCGCGGCGCGGAGGAGTGACGCCGCGATGCTCGAGCGGAAGCCGGATGCGCACATCGTCACGATCGGACGGTCGCGGGGCAGCTCGTCGAGACGGTCCTGGAGCGAGCCGGCAAACAGATGGACCGCGCCTTCGACGTGACCGTCGCGGTACTCGGTCGCCTGGCGAACGTCCACGACGATCGGTGTTTCGGGTCCGCGATTACTGATCCGCGCCGCCAGCTCGGTGACCGAGAGCCGGCCGCTCGACTCGACCGGCTGGCCCGCTTCGGCCCATGTCGCGAGGCCGCCGTGGAGGTAGCCGACAACCGATTCGTGCCCGATGCGCAGCGACTGCCTGACGAGGTCGTCCCAGTCGTCCGGTCGGTCGAGGACGAGCACGACCGGCCGATCAGGCTCGACGATCCAGCCGAGCCACGTCCCGAACGACGACCCTGCAGGGATCGAGACGGAGCCCGGGACGTGGCTCACGGCGTGCGCCGCGGGCTGCCGGGCATCGACGACGATGGCGCCCCGGGCGAGTGCGGCGAGGACCTCGGGCAGCGGCAGCGGACGGGCACCGGGGACCCTGCCGAGCGGCGTCGGCCCCGCCTGATTCGTCGGCCGCATTCGTGCGAAATAGCGCGGGAATGCCGGCTGGCCCGGCAGGAGCGCCCGCGCGAACGCGTCGGGTTCCGACGGCTCGAGCATGGGGTTGTGGCGGCGCTCGAACCCGATCGTCGAGCTGGGTGTCGAGGCGATGCCGGTGGAACAGAGCGACCCGGCGCCGTGGGTGGGGTGAACCGCGACGAAGTCCGCGTGCGGCATGACGACGTCGTGCAGGGACCGGAACAAGTCGTGCGCGTAGCGCACCGCGTTCTCGGCGCCCAGGAGGTCCGTCCGCCCGACCGCGCCCACGAGCAGCGACCCTCCCGTGAGCAGCAGGACGGGCTCGGACGCGCGCGTCGTGTCCGCGACCGAGTAGGCGACATGCTCCGGGGTGTGGCCCGGCGTCTCGAGCGCCCGGAATGCGAGCGCGCCCACGTCGAATCCGTCGCCGTGTCGGACGCCGCGATGCTCGTACGCGAGCGCCGCGCCTGCCCCGATGACGTGCGTCGCGCCGGTCAACGCGGCGAGCTCGCGCGCGCCGGACACGTAGTCGTTGTGGAGATGCGTCTCGACGACGTGGGTGATGCGGACCCGGTCCTGGGCCGCCGCCGCGAGATATACGTCGACGTCGCGACGTGGATCGACGACGGCCGCCGCCCCGGCGTCATCGTCGATGAGCAGCGTCGACAGGTGACCGAGGCCGTCGATGACGAATTGCCGGAGCCGCACGGCCCGAGCCTAGCACCCGCGTCCGCGCTCGACGGCGGGGACGACGTAGGGTTGGCGCTCAGCCGGGCCGAACCGCGAACAGTTGGAGCCGACCATCCCCGAAGGTCCGGGTGAGGGCGAACCGCCCACCCGCCGCAAGCGCCGCGACGTCGGCCGGGAACACGCGGTAGCCGCCGAGATCGCCGGCACTTCCGCCGGGACCCGTTACCAGCACGTAGTCGACCGCCTCGCGGTCGAGGTACGCCGCGGCTGCGGTGCTCGCCGGATCGGCGAACACGACCCGCGCACCGAGCACGAGCGCCGTCGATTCCGCGACGAGTCCGCGATCCTCGAGGTACCCGGGTCGACCGTCGACGATCCCGGTCCGCCGGGCGACGGCGGCGATTGCACCCTCCGTCCAGGCGTTGGCGAGGATCCGCGCGGACGCGGGCGTGTTCGCCGCGATCCACGTGTACGCCTCGTACCCGGCGGGCGTGAGGCCTCTGCCGCTCGAACCCGTCGACGCCGTGCCACCCGGCGCGGGCGAGATCATCCCCGTCGCGACGACCGCGAGCGCAAGACCGGCCGATAGCATCGCCCGCCGCTCCGGCAGGAGCACGCGCCACGCGGGCCGGGCGACGCGGTCAATGATCCAGAGGGACAGCACCGCCGCGACGACGGGCACGACCAGCTCGTACGGGACGAGGCTCGACGGTCCAACCCGTCGCGGCACGAACGTGTCGGACATCCGGAAGAGGGCATACGCGCCCGCCGCGAGCACGACGCCGAAGACGGCCCACGTCATCACGAGCCGCTGGCGACGCGCGTCGAGCGCGGGCCACGCGAGCAGCGGGATCGCGACGAGCCCGAGGAGCACGGCGAGCATCGGGCCGCCTCGCGCGTCGAGGCCGGGCCACACCTCGAGCACGTCGCGGGGCAGGACACGCGGATCGGTGAACGACGCCGGTGGCCGCGTTCCCATCTCCTCGGGCGCGACGGCGGCGACGTAAAAGTCCCACGTGGCGTCGCCGCTGAAGCGCCAGCCGGCCGGGATCTCCGTGAGCCGGGTCAGGACCGGCGCGGTTTCCGTCGTCGCGCCACCGACATAGCGGAGAAGCCGGAACTCGCCGACGAGCGCCGCGTTCAGGGCGGCGCCCAGGACGACGCCGCCGAGCCCGATCGCGATCGCCGTCACCGCCGGTTCGACGCCACGGCGCCCACGACGCAGCCGGATCCCGAGGCTGCGGCCATGCCGGTGTCCCAGGCCGCCGGCCGCCTCCGGTCCCCCGCCCGACGCGACGAGCGTGCGAGCCGCGGCGATCCCCGCGATCCCCGACGCCATCACGAGGAAGACGCCGAGGTGGGCGAGGAAGACGAGCGTGGCTGCAGCGGCCGCCGTGAGCGCGAGCCGGCGCGAGTGCTCGGTGAGCGCCCGGTCGACGAGCCAGAGCGCGAAGAGCGCGAGGGCGAAGGCCCACGCGGCCGGACCGTAGGCCTGGAAGCTCGCGTCGAGCCGGACGGTCGCGAACAGGAGCATCGCGCCGAGCACGGCGAGCCACGTCGACACCCAGCGGCGGAACAGCAGCGTCGCGAGGACGAGCCCGCCGACGAGGATCGCGACGCGGTAGATCTCGATCTGTACGAGCGGATCGCCGGGCAGCAGCTGGAACATGGCCGCGCTATGCGCGGTGAACGGCAGGTAGTCCGTCTGGAACGGCCGACTCGAGCCCCACTCCGGGAGCTCCGGCGGAATGCCGCCGCTCGCTGCGACGCCGCGCGCCAGGTTCGCGTAGTACCAGACCGCGGGCGTGGACGCCAGCAGGCCGGGTCCGAGGCGGATCGCGGACGGCACGACGACGAGCCCGACGACGACGAAAGCAGCCGCCGCTGCGGCGAGCCACCATCGTCGTGCCCGCCGTCGCGGTCGCCGCGGCAGGCGCGGCAGCTGCGAGTGCAGGGGCAGGATCGCAAGACCGATGATGGCGAGGATGACGACCGTCGGACGCAGGAGCCCGAGCCTCGCCGCGATGGTGCACACCGCTCCGGCCGCCAGTAGACTCACTCCCGCCGCCCGTCCGATCCGCGCGAGCGGCGTCGACGCTCCAGGCGCGACGACCGGTCCGAGCGCGAGTCCCGGGACGACGAAGAGGAGGGCGATGGCGATCGTCGCCTGGAGGACCGCGAGCACGGTGGCGATCGGGTTCACGCGTCGTCGACTCGTCCCTGCGTCGCCGGCGTGACGGCCGGCATCGGTCGCGACGAGCCGATGTCACGACTCGAGACCGGGTGGCTGTCGAGTGTAGTCCACCGGGTAAGGGCCCTCGCCCCCGTCACGCTCGGGCTCGCGGCGCTCGTGCTCGCCGTCGAGGTCGTCCACGGGTTCAGGATCGTCGGCACGGCGTGGCTGGGTGGCGAGTTCCTGAACCACGGCGCGCTCGCGGAGGAGATCCTCCGCGGCGAGCTGCCACCCGGCGGCCCGTATGCCGGAATGGCGACGACGTTCCCGCCCGGGTTCCACCTCCTGCTCGCCGGGGCGATGGCGCTGACCGGATTCGATGCCGTCCGCGCCGACCAGATCCTCACGATCGTGTGGCTGCCGGTCCTGCCGCTCGGGACGTTCATCCTGACCCGACACGTCACCGGGCGGCCGTGGGTCGCGCTCGTCGCCGCGACCCTGACCGTGTTCGGCGGCGGATACGACCTCGGGCCGGGGCGGCAGTGGGTGAGCAGCCTCTTCCTGTCCGGGCAGCAGGCGTATCCGCTGGTACCCCGCGACGTCGCGTTCGCGATCCTGCCGTTCGCGGTGCTCGCGTTCCTTCGCTCCATCGAGCCTCGCGGCCGCTCCGGCTCCGTGCTGAAGTGGGCCGTTGTCGCGGGTTTGCTGCTTGGCGTCGCGACCCTCGTCGACGTTGACCTGTTGCTGCCGCTGCCCATCACGCTGTTTGCGACCGCGATCGTCGTCGCTCGGCGGGACCCCGCGCGACGCGTGCCCGCGGTCGCGTCCCTCGCAACGACGACGATCGTGGCCGCGGCGACCGTCGCCGCGTGGCTGATCCCGCGACTGGCGCGCGCGGCCGAGGGGGTCGCCGGGTTCGACGTCGCAGACGGGCTCGACCCCGCCCGGTTCGGCTTCTGGAGCTACCCGATCGAGCTCGGGCTGCTGCTGCCGTTCGCGATCGTTGGGGCCGTCGCCATGCTCATCCTGCTCCGCCTCGACGGCTCGCCGTTGCTGCCCGTCACGCTGCGGCGGTGGCGACCGGACCCGGTCGAGGGGCCGCTCCTCCTCGTCGTCTGGTGGCTCGTTCCGTTCGCGCTCGCGATCGTCGGTGCGGCGTGGCCCGTCAGCTTCCTGGTCCGTCCCGAGCTCATGTGGCTCGTCGCGAGCCAGCCGCTCGCGATCCTCGCCGCGATCGGCCTGAGCACGGCGACCGAGGCACTCCTGCGAACGCGATGGCGACAGCCCTCGCTGGTCGCCCCGTCCGTCGCCGTCGTCGTCCTCCTCGCGTGCGCGCCCGCGACGGCCGCAACGGCGGGGATCGTCGGAGCGGCCTGGCCGCGGCCGGCGTTCGCGCACCTCGACCTCGAGACCGACTCCGTCCCCGATTTCAGGGCGATGCTCGGGGACCGCGGCACTCGACCACGCACCGTCGTCACGTACGAGGACTGGTCTTCGCTCGTCTGGTTTCTCGCCGGCGAGAAGGTGGTCGCCATCGTTCCGGACGCGTCATCGCGCGCGGGCGCCACGCCCGGCGGCGGCCGACGAGACGCGGAGCGCCGGAACGATCTTGCGCGTGGCTTCTCCGGCGACCCGGCGGCTCTCGCCGCGGTCGCCGATCGATACGGCGCGACGACCGCAATCGTCGCCCGGCGCGGCGACCGCCTCGGACTCGTCGACATCCCCGCCGGGCTCCTGGAACCAGTCGCCGGGACACGCATCGTGACGGGCGACGGCTGGGACGGTGTCGAGCTCCGCGCCGGCGCGCGGGTCACGCTGCCGCTCGCGATATCGGGACCGATCGAGCTCGACATCCGGATCATCTCGGCCCAGATCGCGGCGGGCCACGCGCCGACGCTGGCGATCTATGCGGTCAACGCGGGCGGCACGGTGCGGGCACTCGGTGGCGGGGCGGCTCGCCGGACGACTGCCGTCTCGTCGGTGCTGCATGTTGGCGGATCGCTGGTCGCCGGGGAGCGGCTCGCGATTGCCGCGAGTGACACCGTGACCATCGAGGGAGTCCGCGGCTACGTGCCGGCATCGTCGATCCCGGGCTGGACGATCGTCCGCGACACGCCGACGGCCGTCGTCCTCGAACGGGCCCGGTAGCGCGCCGCGCGTCGCCGCTCCGGGCGCGATCCGCAGCCGCGCTCGACGGCGTCCGTATCATGGCCCGATGGACGAGAGGCGCTGAACATGGCCCGCACGCTGACCCACACCGATCCTGCTGCACGCGTGACACTTCCCGCGCTCCTCGCCGCGGCGACCGACTCCCTCCACGCGCGCGGCCTGGAGGCCGTCGAGATCGTCGCCGCCCGCGCGTCGCGGGGCACCGTCACCGCTCGCGTCACGAGGCGGGGCTCCCGCTCGGCATTCATCGCGAAGTGGATCGCGCCCGACGCACCGCCACGGGCGAGGGGCGCGTTCGAGAACGAGGCGCGCTTCTACAGCGGATGGCAAACCGGAGTCCCGGCGCCGGAGCCGATCGAGGTCGACACGGACGTCATCGTGCTCGCCGACGCCGGCGGTCGAACGCTTGCCGCGATGCTCCTGGACGCTGGGAGGAGACCCGACGCCGAGCGCGCGGCAGACATCCGGCACGAGCTGAGGGTTGCGTTCGACGCGGTTGCGGGCTGGATCGCGACGGGACTCGAGACGAGCGGGACGACGGATCGTGCCGCGCTCGAGCGTCGGTTGGCCGCCCTTCGCGTGATCCTCGCGTCGGGCGGGAGCGACGTCGGGAGCCCGATCGCGGCGGTCGGCGCCGCTCTCGAGCGCGCAACCCGTCCGGGGTTCGCGGCCACGGTCGGACCGGCGATCACGTCGGAACCGCGACTCGCCGCCATCGGCAGAGCCCACGGCGCGCTCGACGGAGCGAACGTCCTCCTGTCGCGCGATCGGGGCGGTCTCCTCCTCGACTTCGGCGCGTGGTCGGATTCGGGCTCGGTGATCCTCGACGCGGTCCACGCCGTCGCGACCTCGCTCGTCGCGACGTCGTCGCGTCCCGGTCTCTGGGCCCTCGTCCGCAACACGGCAGAGGCGGCGCTCGAGCGGCAGCCGATGGTCGCGCCGATCGCCGGCTCGATCGTCTCGCTTGCCGTCACGCTCGAGCCGATCGGGCGGCAGAACCCGGGGCTGAATCGCGGCGCGAACCCGCGCCTCGTCATGCGCGAGCGGCTCGCGCTCCTTCGGTCGGCTGTCCCGCGCAATCGCGGACGCTGAGACCGGCGATCGCCGGTCGCGGCGTCACATCATCACGAGACCGCCGTCGACGGCGAGCACCTGGCCAGTGATGAACGACGCCTCGTCGGACGCGAGGAACGCGACGGCCGTCGCAATCTCCTCAGTGGTGCCGAACCGCCCGAGCGGCGTCCTTGCTGTCACCTCGGCCTTGAGGGGGTCCGGCAGATCCTGGGTCAGCTCCGTGAGCACGAACCCGGGGGCGACCGCATTGCACGTGATCCCGCGCGACGCGAGCTCGCGGGCTGTCGCCTTCGTCAGCCCGATCAGCCCGGCCTTCGCGGCGGAGTAGTTCGCCTGACCCATCTGCCCGGCCTGCCCCGACACCGACGTGATGTTGACGATCCGCCCGCCGCGCGCCTTGAGCATCGGCCGCGTCACCGCCTTGATCGCATAGAAGGCACCGAACAGGTTCGTCTCGAGGACCTCGCGCCACGCCTCCGGCGTCATCCGCATGATCAGGTCGTCGCGCGTGATCCCGGCGTTGTTGACGAGAATGTCGACCTTGCCGAAGGCGTCGAGCGCGCCCCTGACGAGCGCGTCCGCGGCCGCGGGATCCGTCGCGTCGCCCTGGATCGGAAGGGCTTTCCGCTCCAGCTTCTCGACTTCGCCGGCGGTGTCCCTTGCCGCGGCCTCGTTGCCGCGGTAGCTGAACGCGACATCGGCGCCCTGGGTCGCGAGCCGCAGCACGATCGCACGTCCGATGCCGCGCGATCCACCCGTCACGATCGCGCTCTTGCCCGACAGGTCGATCACGCGGCGGTCACCGAGCCACTGGACGTCGAGCGGGCTCCGGCTCGCCCGGCACGACGTCGTCGAGCGGGACGTCAACACCGCCGGGCTGGGCCATCAGCGCACTGAGCGCGTCCGGAATCGGGTCGACGGAATCCCAGTCGACAGGCAGCCGGACCTTGACATCGTCGGGGTTGACCGCGGCGTCGCCGGCGATGCCGCGGGCGGGATCCGCCGTCCACTTGATCGTCGCGGCGCCGGACGTGAATCCCGCGCCGAACGCGACCATCACGATGTTGTCGCCGACGTTCACGCGGCCCTCGTTGACGGCCTCGGCGAGCGCGATAGGCACGGATGCCGCCGACGTGTTGCCGTACCTGTCGAGGTTGACGTACATCTTGTCCATCGGCAGGTCGAGGCCCTTCGCGACGGCTTCGACGATCCGGATGTTTGCCTGGTGCGGGATGAACAGGTCGATGTCTTCCCGCTGGAGACCGGACTTGCGGACCGACTCGACGGCCGTCGTCGCCATCGTTCGCGTCGCGAACCGATACGTCTGGTTGCCCTCCATCCGGACGTAGTGCTCGCCGCGCCCGATCGTCTCCGCGGACGGCGGCGCCTTGGCGCCACCGGCCGGCAGCCAGATCATGTAGGCGCCCTGCGGCTCCGTCGTCATCTCGACGCCGAGTGCGCCACCCGGCTCGTCGGATGCCGACAACACGACCGCGCCCGCGCCGTCACCGAAGAGGATGCAGGTGCTCCGGTCCGTGTAGTCGAGGAACCGGGTCAACGTCTCCGAGCCGATGACGAGGACGTGTCGCGCCATCCCCGACTGGATGTACGCCTGGGCCGTCGCAAACGCGTAGACGAAGCCGCTGCACGCCGCCATGACGTCCATTGCCGCGGCCTTCGTGTTGCCGATCGCCTCCTTGACGAGGGCGGCGGTCGACGGCATCCAGTAGTCGGGCGTCAGCGTGGCGAGCAGGATGATGTCCATGTCGTCCGGCTCCAGCCCCGCGGTCCGGATTGCGCGGAGCCCGGCGACGGCCCCCATCGAGGCGGTCGTCTCGTGCGCGGCGGCGACGCGGCGCTCGCGGATCCCTGTCCGGCTGACGATCCAGTCGTCTGATGTGTCGACGATCCGCTCGAGGTCCTTGTTGGTGAGGACCTGGGCAGGCGCGTAGCGGCCCCAGCCGGTGACGTGAGCCGAGCGGGGCGCGGTCACAGCGGGTCGACCTCGACGAGGGGCTGCTTCGACTTCACGAGCTGGCCGCTCTCCGCGACGATCCGGACGACCCGGCCCGCGATGTCCGACTTGATCTCGTTGAACAGCTTCATCGCCTCGATCAGCCCGATGATCTGGCCGACTGCGATGTCGCTGCCGACCTCGACATACGCCGGCGACCCGGGTCCGGGCGACGCGTAGAAGATCCCGGTGAGCGGCGCCTTGACGGACGGTTTGGCGGCCGGAGCGTCGGATGTCCCCGTGGCCGGCGAATCCACGACGGGAGCGGCGGCGACCGCCGCGGGAGCGGCGACGGCGACGGCAACCGGCTTGCGGAGGACGAGCGCCGTGCCGCCGGCCTCCACCTCGAGCTCGCTGAGGTCGCTTCGGTCCAGGAGCCCGGCGAGCCGATCGATCAGCGCGAGCAGCGATGCGTCGCCGCGCTCGAGCGGCGGCGGCGGCGTGTCCGGCCCCGCCACGTCCGCCGGCTCCGGCGGGAGGGCGTCCGTCATCGCTCGAACCGCCTGAACACGAGCGCCGTGTTCTGCCCGCCGAACCCGAACGAGTTCGACATGCCGACGCGGACGTCGCGGCGCGTCGCCGTGTTGGGGGTAACGTCGAGGCCCGCGGCCTCCTCGTCCGGCTGATCGACGTTGATCGTCGGCGGCACGCAGCCGGTACGGATCGCCTGGATCACGGCGATCGCACCGAGCGCACCGGCGGCGCCGAGCGTGTGCCCGATCATCGACTTGTTGGCGGTGATCGAGACGTCCTTCGCATGGTCGCCGAAGATCGACTTGATCGCCTTGAGCTCCGCGCGGTCGCCCTCGGCCGTCGACGTCGCGTGGGCGTTGACGTGATCGATCTCGTCGGCTGCGATGCCCGCCTTCTCGATCGCTCGCCTGGCAGCACGAACCGCGCCGATGCCGCCGGGAGCCGGCAGCGTGATGTGCGACGCGTCGGCGGTCGCCCCGTAGCCGACGATCTCGGCGAGCGGCTCCGCGCCGCGCGCCTCAGCGTGCTCGAGCGACTCGAGGACGAGGACGCCGGCCCCCTCCCCGATGACGAACCCGTCGCGGCCCTTGTCGAACGGCCGCGACGCAGCTTCCGGGTCGTCGTTCCGGGTCGACAGGGCGCGCATCGCGCAGAAGCCACCCACGATCGCCTCGTGGACCGCGGCCTCCGATCCACCGGCGATCATCGTCTCCGCGTCGCCGCGGCGAATCGTCTCCCACGCCTCGCCGATCGCGTGGCCGCCGGTCGCGCATGCCGACACGGTCGTGAAGTTGGGCCCGGTCATCCCGAAGCTGATCGCGACCTGCCCCGCGCCGACGTTCGGGATGCCCATCGGGATGAAGAAGGGACTCATCCGGTCCGGGCCGCGCGTGATGTCGATCTTGATGCCGTCGATGAGCGTCCCGATGCCCCCGAGTCCGGTGCCGAGGATGACACCCGTCTGCTCCGCCTCAGCGCCTTCGAGGCGTGCCGGGAGGCCAGCGGCGTCCATCGCCTCGCGCGCGGCCACGAGGCCGAACGCGATGTACCGATCCGTCCGCCGAGCATCCTTGCGGTCGAGCACGGGCGACACGTCGAGGTCGTGCACCTCGCCCGCGATCTGCGACGTGAGCCGCGACGGATCGAACGATTCGATTCGGCGGACGCCGGAGCGGCCGGCGACAAGGCCATCCCACGTCGACGCGACGTCGTTGCCCAATGGCGAGAGCGCCCCCATGCCGGTGACCACCACGCGACGCGCGGTCGGCGTCGTCGTCATCGAACGAGCTTGCCTGTCCGCACGGTGGCGGCTCGATACACGTCGCCGGGGAGGCCGCGCGCCGAGATCGCGTTCGCGACCGTCAGCGCGTCGAACTCGGTGCGCTTGATCTCGACGCTGACGTCGTCGCCGTCGACGTCGATGAGCGCCCACGATGCCGTCGGCTCGCCGTCGAAAACGTAGCCCGCGCTGCCGGCGTTGACGATCTGCTTCCAGCCGAAGTCACGGACCTCAGGGAGGTGCGTGTGACCGCAGCAGATGAGCCGCGCGTCCGTGCGAGCGATCCGCTCGATGACGACGGTGGGATCGAGGTGCTCGTCGAACCCCGTCGTCTGCGATCCCGGGGATGCGTGGCAGGCGAGGACGAGCGTGTCGTCGAGCCACGTCCGCCGCTCCGCGGGGAGCCGGCGCAGCCAGTCGAGCCGCTCGTCGCCGATCGCGTCGTGAGCCCACTCGGCGGCGGCGCGGAACGTATCGGGGACGCCGTCGGTCAGCCACGGAAATGCGGCCGTGTAGTCGAAGTCGGCGACAGCGATGTCCGTGTTGCCCTGGACGACCAGCGCGCCGTCCGATTCGAGCCGCCGAATCGCGTCGACCGCCGCGGCGGGCTCGGGCCCGTTGAGGACGTGGTCGCCCGTGACGAGCACCGTGTCCGGCTTGGCCGATTTCAACGCCTTGCGGACGGCGTCGATCGCGGTCGCGTTGCCGTGGACGTCGGAGATGACAGCGACGCGGGCCATCAGCGCAGCACTCCGGCGTTCGGAATGACGAAGCTGATCGTCGCGTCGCACGACGTCTCGCCGTCGACGCTCGCGATCGCGTGCGCGCGCCCGAAGCGCGAACCGAGCTTCTCCATCGTCACCTCGAGCCGAAGCGTGTCGCCGGGCGAGACCACACGCTTGAAGCGGCAGTCGTCGATCCCCGCGAACAGCCCGATCCGGTCGCCGAACCCCGGCTGCTTGGCGACGTAGACCGCCATCGTCTGGGCGAGCGCCTCGACCTGCAGGACGCCGGGCATCACGGGCAGCCCCGGGAAGTGGCCCTGGAAATACCACTCGGATGCGGTCACGCCCTTGATCCCGACAATCCGTCGCCGCTCCTGGTCGTACTCGACGATCCGGTCGACCATGAGGATCGGCGAGCGGTGCGGAATCAGCTGCTGGATCTCGGCGGTGGTGTGGACGATGCCGGGGGGCGCCGTCGTCAGCTGGTCGGTCAAGCGAATCTCCGGGCTTTCGTGTCGATCAATGGTCGGTCATCGATGGCGAAGGCAGCGCGCGAGTGCTTGCAGGTCTGCAACCGGCTCGCGGATCGCGGCGTCACACGCGGCTGGCAGCCGCAAGGAACGATGCGCTGCCGACGCGGTCAAGGAGGTTCGTCGTCATCCGGCCCTCGAGGAACGCCTCCGACGAGAGGAGCGCCTGGTGGATCGAGATGTTGGTGACGAGCCCTTCGACGAGCAGCTCGTCGAGCGCGACGCGCGCGCGGGCGATGGCTGCGTCGCGGTCGGCGCCCCAGACGATGAGCTTGCCGAGGAGCGAATCGTAGAACGGGGGGACCTCGTACCCGGCGTAGAGGTGCGAGTCCATTCGGATGCCGGGGCCACCCGGGACGACGTAGCGCTCAACGAGGCCCGCACTGGGGCGGAACTCGTGATCGGGGTCCTCCGCGTTGATCCGGAACTCGATCGCATGGCCGCGGAACGAGATGTCGCGCTGCGTCAGCCCCAGCGGCTCGCCGGCCGCGATCCGGATCTGCATCGCCACGAGATCGATTCCGGTCACCATCTCGGTCACGGGGTGCTCGACCTGGATCCGGCAGTTGATCTCGATGAAGTACACGTTGCCGTCGGCGTCGACGAGGAACTCGAGCGTGCCGACGTTCTCGTAGCCCGCGGCGACGACGGCGCGCACGGCGCGGTCGCAGAGCTCGGCGCGGGCGGCGTCCGACAGCGCCGGTGTCGGCGACTCCTCGAGGATCTTCTGATGGCGCCGCTGCACCGAGCAGTCGCGCTCGCCGAGATGGATCCCGTGGCCGTACCGGTCGACCGCTACCTGGACCTCGACGTGACGGTTGTCCTCCAGCCAGCGCTCCAAATACAGGGAGTCGTCGCCGAACGCCGCCTTCGCCTCCGAGCGGCAGACCTTGATCGCGGACTCCAGCTCGCGCGGCGACCGGACCATCCGCATCCCCTTGCCGCCGCCGCCGGCCGATGGCTTGATGAGCACGGGATATCCGATCCGCTCCGCCTCCTCGAGCGCGTGAAGATCGTCGCGCAGCATGCCCTCGGAGCCCGGGATCGTCGGCAGGCCGTGCGCACCGAGGAGACGCCGCGTGCTCTCCTTGTTGCCAAATCGCTCGAGGACGTTGGACGGCGGTCCGATGAACGTGAGGTCGTGCGCACGGACGACCTCCGCGAAGCCCTCATCCTCGGACAGGAAGCCGTACCCCGGATGGATCGCGTCGCAGCCAGTGACGACGGCGGCCGAGATCATCGCGGGCGCGGAGAGGTAGGAGCGCTTCGCGTCCGCCGGTCCGATGCAGATCGCCTCGTCGGCAAGCTGAACGGGGAGGCACTCGCGGTCGGCCTCGCTGTACGCGACGACCGCCTCGATTCCGAGCGTCCGACAGGCACGCAGGACCCGCAGCGCGATCTCGCCACGGTTGGCGATGAGGATCTTGCGGAACATCAGCCCGCCCCGGGGGCGTCGCCGCCGCTTCCGCCGGTGCCGCCGGGGCCGCCGGCCGGCGCGGTGCTGCCGCCCGCCGCCGCGAGGAGCTCCACGACGATGAGCTCCTGGCCGTACTCGACCGCCTGACCCGGCTCGACGAGGCTCGCGCCGACGACGCCGTCGACAGGCGAAATCACATCCTGCGCGACGCCGAGCATGTCGACGATGCCGAGGCGGTCGCCGGACCGGACCCGCGTGCCGGCCGTGACGTCGGCCCTTGGCTGATAGACGCCGACCGCCGGTGAGGTCGCGATCGCACGGTGCCCGTCGGCGTCGCCGCGGCGTCGGTTCGGCTCCGGCTCGCTACGCGTGGCCACGACGTCGCGCGCGCCCGCGCTGCCGTTCGTGGAATGCGCAGCGGCCGAGGCCGCGGCCGCCGGTCGCGCGGCCTGCCGGTGGCCCTCGAGCGCAGCCGGCGCATGGCCGTGACCTGCGTGCCCCGGCTGCGAGCGCGACGGCCGGTCGCTCGATCGACGTCCCAGGTTGACCCCGTCCGCCGGGCGCCGGACCCGCAGCCGCCACGCGCCTTCGCGGATCTCGATCTCCCCGAGGCCCGTCGCGCCGAGCTTCGCGGCGAGGGCCGGGACGAGCTCGTCGGCGAGCCGGTCGATCGCGGCGTGATCCGCGGCGCGCGCGTCAGGCGTCCTCGAGTCGCCGTCGCGGGGCTGCCGGGAGCTTGCCACTAGACCTCCTCGCGGGCGGGCGGCTCGTCCCTGCCGCGCGGGCCGGGCAGCGGCACGCCCGGCCAACGAGCAGGATCGAGCAGATTGCGGAGACGATCGGCGAGCCCGGGCCGCTCAGGAGGCGCGACGTCGGGCGCCGTTACCTCAGTGTAGGCGCCGAGGGTTCGGTATCGCGCGTACCTCGCCTCGACCAGGATCTCGATCGGGATCGTCGCCAGGGCCTCGAGCTGCTCGACGATCACCCGCTTCAGTCGGCGGGCGGTCTCCTCGTGGTTCGTATGCGCGCCCTCGCCGGGCTCGTCGACGACGAGGTCGACGACACCGAGTGCCTCCTGGTCGGCCGCCGTCATCTTCATCGCCAGGGCCGCCGTCGCGGCCTCGTCGGACGTTCGCCAGAGGATCGCGGCGCAGCCTTCCGGGCTGATGACCGAATAGACCGCGTTCTCGAGCGCGACGACGACGTCGCCGACGGCGATGGCGAGCGCGCCGCCGGAGCCTCCCTCGCCGGTGATGACGGCGACGATCGGGGTGCGGAGCCGGCTCATCAGCCCGATCGAGCGGGCGATTGCCTCGGCGATCCCCCGCTCCTCCGATTCCGGGCCGGGATGCGCGCCCGGGACGTCGACGAAGGTGACGATCGGCATCCCGAACCGCTCGCCGAGCTCCATCATCCGCATCGCCTTGCGATAGCCCTCCGGGTGCGGCATCCCGAAGTTGCGACGGATGTTCTCGTCGGTGTCGGCGCCCTTCTGCTGGCCGACGACGACGACGCGCCGCCCGTCGATCCGGGCGAGGCCCGCGACGAGCGCGGGGTCGTCGCCGAAGCCGCGGTCGCCGTGCAGCTCGACGAACTCGTCAGCGATCTCCCTGACGAGCTCGAGGGTCCGCGGACGTCGCAGGTTTCGGGCGAGCTGGACGCGTGCCCACACGGCGTCGCGGGGGTCGGCGGAAGCGGGCGGGACGCCCGCGCCGGTTCCATCGCGGCCGCGGCCGAGGATCCGGTCAACCATCGGCATCGTCCTTGGCGGCGGGTACGACCGGGACGGTCTCGCGCCGCGGCTCCGGCGCATCCGGCCGCGGTCCGCCATCGCGGTGGTCCCCGTTCGTCGCCGGCTCGATCTCCGGAATCACCTTTTCCGCCAGCGCCGACAGGAACGACAGCGGCCGGAACGCCGGGAGCGGCGTCGCGTCGTTGCCGTCGGTCGCGGACTCGGCCGCGGGCGGGACCAGGAAGCCAAGCAACGTCTCGATCTCGGCGCGCAGCTCGGTGCGATGGACGACGCGGTCGATGAAGCCGTGCTCGAAGAGGAACTCGGAGCGCTGAAACCCGGGCGGCAGCTCCTGCGCGATCGTGCCGGCGTTGACCCGTGCGCCGGCAAAGCCGATGAGCGCGTTCGGCTCGGCGAGGTTGACGTCGCCGAGGACCGCGTAGGAGGCGAAGACGCCGCCGGTGGTCGGGTCCGTCATGACCGACAGGTACGGGACCTCGGCGGCGCGCAGCCGCTCGAGCGCGGCAACGGTCTTGGCGAGCTGCATCAGGGCAAGCGTCCCTTCCTGCATCCGCGCGCCACCCGATGCCGAGACGACGATGAGCGGCATTCGTTCGTCGAGTGCCGCCTCAGTTGCACGCGTCACCTTCTCGCCGACGACGGCGCCCATGGATCCGCCCATGAACCCGAAATCCATCACGCAGATCGCGACCGGCCGTCCGCCGATCGTGCCCGTCCCCCAGACCGCGGCATCGCGCATCCCGGTCGCTGCCTGCGCCGCCGCCAGCCGATCCGGATAGCTCTTCTGGTCGACGAACCCGAGCGCGTCGACCGACTGCAGTCCGGCGTCGCGCTCGCGGAACGATCCGTGGTCGAGCAGCTGCTCGAGCCGCGTCGACGCCGCGAGCCGGAAGTGATGGCCGCAGGACGGGCAGACCCGCATCACCTTGTCGAGCTGCTTGTTGAACAGCATCTCCTCGCACGACGGGCATTTCGTCCAGAGGTCGGCGGGGTACGCGTCGCGGCGCGGGCGGAACGAGGGCAGCTTGATGGGCATCAGTCGAGCCCGCCTCGGGCGTTGGCCGCGCGGACACGGCCCGCGCGCGCGGCCCGGACGGCGCGCGCCATCGGGGAGGCGTTCGGGCCGGGGCGAGTGCGGCGCCACGCCACGTACGCCGCACCCGCGATCGACAGCGCCGCGGATGTCAGCGCGCCGCGGATGAGGAGCGGGTGGATACCGTCGTCGCCGCCGTCGTTGCCCGGTCCATCACCCGCCTCCGCCCGGTGCACCGCGAGGGTCGTAACGCTTCCCTCGCCTCCCGCGGCCGGGGCGAGCCGCATCGACGCTGCCGCCTCGGCGAGACGCAGCGCGAGCCGCTCCTCGAAACGGAACGACGGGTGGACGCGGACGAGGTCACGGCGGAGCCGGTTCGCGGCGGCGACC
>DATFPL010000159.1:0-7103 GCA_035264845.1 Candidatus Limnocylindrales bacterium
ACTCCGTCGCGGTCAGGCATGGGACGGCTCAACGGGATCGCGGAGCAGCGGGTCGTCGACGAGGCGGGCGCGCGCGACACCCACGAGGTACAGCGACCCGGCGACGACGACGGGGCCCGCGCCGCTCAACGCGGCGTCGAGCGCGGCCGCAGGGTCGCCAATCACCGACGGACTGCCTCCGCTGAACCCGGCCCGCCACCGCGCGGCGAGGATCCCGGCGTCGAGGGCCCGGGGGACGTCGAGCTGGGTGCAGATGATACGCGCGCCGCGGAGCGATTCCGACGCTGCGAGGGCGGCGACCACGCCGTCGACGTCCTTGTCCGCCATCGTCGCCGTGACGAGCGTGATCGGCGTCGGGCGCGCGTCGCGGCCGCCGGCGAGGAACGGGCGCAGGTCGTCGAGGGCGCGGGCGAGGGTCGCCGCACCGGCCGGGTTGTGCGCCCCGTCGAGGAGGACCTCCACCCCGTCGACGTCCAGCAGCTCGAGCCGGCCGGGCCACTTGGCCGCCGCGAACCCGCGCCGGCGCTGCTCGTCGGTCGTGGCCGCGATCCCCGCCGCATCGAGCGCGTCGAGGAGCGCGTTCGCGACCGCGGCGTTCTGGGCCTGATGCCGGCCCCGGAGCCCGACCCGGGTTCCGCCGAGGCGCGGCAGCTCGACAACGATCCCGTCGCGATCGACGGTCACGACCGGTGGCGCGTCGACGACGGTCAGCGGGACGCCCATCCGCGCCGCGCGCCGCCGGACGACGGCCAGTGCATCGCCCGTCGCGGCCGTGACCGCGATGTCGCCGCGTTCGATGATCGCGGCCTTCTCGCGGGCGATCTTCGCGACCGTGTCGCCGAGGCGGTCCATGTGGTCGAGATCCACGTTTGTCACGACCGCCACGCCGCCGTCCCACGCGTGCGTCGCATCGAGGCGGCCGCCGAGACCCACTTCGACGAGGGCGAGGTCGACCCGCTCCGCCGCGAACCAGCGGAAGATCATCGCGGTCAGGAGCTCGAACTCCGTCGGCCGGCCGAGCCGCGACGGAACCGCGTCTGCGGCCGCGAGGACGTCGCGCGCCAGCTCCGCGAATGTGGCCGCGTCGACGGGTTTGCCGGCGATCTGCATCCGCTCGCGGTACGAGACGAGATGCGGCTTCGGCGTCTCGCCGACGCGGTAGCCCGCCTCGCGGAGGACGCTCGCCGCGAGAGCGAGCACGCTGCCCTTGCCGTTCGTGCCCGCGATCAGCGCGCCGCGCATCTCCCGCTGCGGGTTGCCGAGCTCGCCGAGGAGCGCGCGAACGCGTCCGAGTCCCAGCCGGATCCCGAACCGCCCGCGCTCCCCGAGCGCCGCGACGGCCTCGTGGTAGGAGAGGTCGCCCTGCGGCGTCACTCCCGCGTCAGCTCGTCCTCGTAGAACACGCACTGGTTGAACCGCGGGGTCAGGCAGACGTCGTTGACATAGCCCTGCTCGAGGTGGACGCCGCCCCGGAGCTGGCAGCGCGACACGTTGTGTCCCTGCCGGATGAGCGCCTTGAGAAGGTGCGGCGCCTGGATCGGGATCGCGCCGCGCATGCCGGTCATGTAGAAGTGCGGGCAGACGTTGCGGCGGAGGCTGGGCAGGCCGAAGCCGGACCGGCCGCGCCCGGGCGGCGTCGGATCGGGGCGGGCGGGAGTTTCCGGGACGTCGGCGATGGGCGATGGCGTGACCCGGGCGATGGGGCCGACGCCAAATCCGGGCCGTCCGGTCGGAACACCCTGACGGCTGCTCTTCGGGTCGCGAGCCTGCATCCAATCCTCTGCTGGCGCGCGGCAAATCACCCAGACGCGCGCGGCCGGCGCCAGAGTACACGGCGGACCAGCCGCTCACACGGCGCGCGCAACGCGCGGGCGCGCTCGGCCGTCTGCCGTTTCGTGAGCAGCCGGGCGTGCGACAATCGAGCCCGATGACGAACCGCCGCGGTGGGCGTCCGCCTCAGGTTCGGCCGCGCGCTCCGTCGACTGGACGGCCAGCCACGCGACCCGGGTCCCGCGCCCCCGCCGGGGCCCGTCTTGCCCTCCACCGCGGCATCGATCGCGGGGTTGCCTTCCCACTCGTGGGCCGCGTCGTGCTCGTGCTCGGGGTCGCGATCCTGGGCGCCGGCGTCCTCTTCCTCGCGACTGGCGGGCTGGCGCGAGCCATCGGGGCGCTCGGCGCGAGCGTCGGGGGGATCGTCGACCACCTCGGCGCTACGCCGGCCCCGACCACCGTCGTCGGCCCGGTCTCCGACTCCCCGCTCATCGAGCCGCCGGCCGAGCCGTATACGAACCAGGCCGCCATCGACCTCGTCGTCGTCGTTCCGACGTCCGTCGTCGGCAACCCCGCCAACCACGTCTTCGTGTACGGCGCCGCCGGCGACGCGGAACGCGCCAGGATCGCCGACATCGCGATGGGAGCGACGCCGCGGGTCATCGTCCCGCACGTCGCTCTGAAACCCGGAACGAACACGTTTACCGCCACCGTATCGGGGCCGGCGGGCGAATCGGAATCGTCGCCCGTCGTGACGTTCGTCCTCGATACGGCGAAACCGAAGATCGTCCTGAGCGGCCCGCGGAATGGTTCGACTGTCAATCGCGCGTCGGTGACCATCACCGGGAAGACGCAGGCCCGGAGCGCCGTGCAGGCGAACAACGACGCCAACGGCGCCAGCGGAAACGCCGTAGCCGCGGCCGACGGCGGTTTCGCCGTCGCGGTCCCGCTCGTCGGCGGGTCGAACCGCATCACGCTCACCGCGACCGACCCTGCCGGCAACGTCGGGACACTCGCGGTCACCTACAAGCGCGGGACCGGCGCGCTGTCGGCGAAGATCACGGGCTCCGCCTATCGATTCAGCCGTGCGAAGCTGCCCGATCCGCTCGAGCTGACCGTTCTCGTCACCGATCCCGACGGTGCCGCGCTCGCGGGGGCCAGGGTCACCTTCAGCGTGACGATCCCCGGTGTCGGGCCGATCACCGCCGACCGCGTCAGCGGCAGCGACGGACGCGCCTCGTTCCGAACCACCGTTCCAAAGGGCGCCAGCGTGGGATCGGGGATCGCGTCCGTCTTCGTTCGCGCCGGCTCGCTTGGAACCGCGAGCGCACGCACGGTTCTCACGGTCACGAAGTAGCCTCGACAGGAGCCTGCGCCGCAGCTACAGTCCGCCCATGCCCTCGTGGCGGTGTCCGCATTGCGGCACTCCCCAGGCCGAGACGTCACGGTGCTGGGTCTGCAAACGATCCTCCACGAGCTGCGCGACGTGCCGGCATTTCCGCGTCGCCATCGCAGGTCATCTCGGGTATTGCGGGCTCGACGCGCGGCGGCTGCCGCTGAGGGGCGACGAGCTGCGCGGCTGCTGGACGGGGCGGCCGGCAGCGACGAATGCCGCGCTGGCCGTCGTCGTCACGCGGTCTGCGCCGCCCACGCGGCCCGGAGAACGACCGCGCCTCGACTTCGTCCCGGTCGACACTCCGTCGCCCCGCCGCCGCGCAACGCGCCCCCGCGCCGGGCGGCGTGCAGCACCGCGGATCGAAACAACGGCACGCGAGCCGCACCGAAACGCCGGGTTCTGGCCGGACGACGCCTGAGACTCGAGCCCGTCCGGACGAATGTCAGGGCGCGGGCGGCGGGCAGCTCGACTCGGGGTACGAGGCTGGGTCGTAGACACCGAGATTGATCGGCGTCCCCGCGCGACGCTCGACGCCTGGACGCGGCTGCTGGGCGATGACCAGCGAATCGTCGGCGGCGGTGTACCCCGGAGGATTCGCCGTCACCGTGCCGACAACGAACCCATCGTCCTCGATCCTGGACCGCGCGTCGGCAAGGGTGATGCAGCGGTAGTCATCGACGGTTGTCGTCGGCGTGGGGGTGGGCGTCGGAGTCGGCGTGGGCGTGGGCGTCGGCGTGGGGCTTGGGCTCGGCGACGGCGTGGGTTTGGGGCCGTCGGAGATGGTGAGCGCAACAGCGGAACCCTTCGCGACTTTCTCGCCGCCCGCCGGATCCTGCTCGATGACGCTCCCCTTCGGGACGTCCGGGTCGAAGGCGTGCTTCAGGTCGCCGGTGATCAGCCCGGCCTCATTGATGTTCCGAATGGCCTCGGAATCGGGCCGGTTCGTGACGTCCGGGACAGTCACCTGCTCGAGGCCGCCGGACACCAGGAGCTCGACGGTGCCGCCCTCGTCGATCGTCTCGCCCTTCTTCGGGTCCTGGTCGAGGACGGTGTTGACCGGCTTGTCACTCGTCCTCGTCTCGGCGACATGGACCTTGATGTTGAGGTTGGCGGCCTCGCGCTGCGCCTGGTCGAGCGGCTCGCCGACGAACGACGGCACCGTGACCTGGGTGACGGCGGCCTGGCCGGACCCGGAGACGAGCCGAAAAACGAGGAAACCGACGACGGCTAGGATTGCGACCGCGAGCAGCGCGGAGATCCAGACCCACGGGCTCGTGCCGCGATCGTCGTCCTCCTCGAACCGATCCTCCTCGGCGCGGCGCGTCGGCTCGCGGTAGCGATCGTCGGAGCGGACATAGGCGTCGGCGACATAGGGCGTGGCCGCGGAGTTGGGTCGCGCCGTGCCCGACACGACGGTCGCGCCGGCAGTCGGGATCGCCGTTCGCGTCGGGTCGCCTGCCGCCGCGGCCGCGCCGACGCCGGCTGCGGCTCCGATCGCGGCGGCTCCCGCCGCGCCGGCAAGGGCTCCTCGCCCCGGACCCGTGGCCCCGGCCGCGCTGGTTGCGCGGCCGTCGGACAGCACGGCGTCGAGCGCATCGGCCATCTCGCTGCCGTTCTGGAACCGTGCCGCGGGGTCGCGAGCCAGCGCCTTGCGGACGATGCCCTCGAGCATCGGGGGGATGCCCGCACGAACCGCTGACGGTGACGGGACGGCACCCGACAACCGCGCCATGGCGATCGACGCCGCGCTGTCGCCGGTCCACGGGCGCTGCCCGGTCAGGAGCTCGTACAGGACGATGCCCAGCGAGTACACGTCCGACGCGGCTGTCGCCGTCTCGCCACGTGCCTGTTCCGGGCTGAAGTAATGGACGGACCCGAGTGTCGTTCCCGGCAGTGTCATCTGCGCCTCGGCGACCGCGCGGGCAATGCCGAAGTCGGCCACCTTCACGCGTCCGTCGCGACTCAGGAGCACGTTGCCGGGCTTCACGTCGCGGTGGACGATCCCGCGGGCATGCGCCGCGCCGAGCGCGCGCGCGATCTCCGCCGTCAGTCGGGCGGCCTGACGCGGCGGGAGCGCCCCGGTCCGGCGAATCACCGACGAGAGATCCTCGCCGTCGATGAGCTCCATGACGATGAACGGCCCCGCGTCGTCCTGACCGTAGTCGTAGACCGAGACGATGTTCGGGTGGTTGAGGGAGCCGGCCGCGCGCGCCTCCTGCCGAAATCGCGTTCCGAAATCGGGATCGCGGCCGTACTCGGGACGGAGCAGCTTCACCGCCACGTCGCGCTCGAGTTGGTTGTCGCGGGCACGGTAGATCGTCGCCATGCCGCCCTGTCCGAGCAGCTCGATCAGGCGATAGCGTCCGCCGAGGACGCTTCCGATGTCCGGCAATCCCACTCCTATCCGGCTCGCCCGGTCCTCCGCCGGGTCCGGGCATCCTAGCGCACGACGCGGTTCGGACAGGCTCGCGGCAGGCGGCCCGCGCGCGTGCACGCCGGCTGCGCGGAGGTCAGAGCTCCAGTGACTTGAGGTAGGTCCTGAACTCCGCCTCGAGATCCGGCCGCTCGAGCGCGAGCGCGACCGACGCCTTCAGCCAGCCCATCGTTGTGCCCGCGTCATGACGGACGCCCTCGAACTCGTAGCCGTAGACGCCCTGCTCCTCCATCAGTGCCTCGATCGCGTCAGTGAGCTGGATCTCGCCGCCCGCGCCGCGCGGCGTCTGCTCGAGCTTGTCGAAGATCTTGGGCGTCAGCAGGTAGCGACCGATGATCGCGAGGTTCGACGGCGCCTCGCCGGGCTTGGGCTTCTCGACGAGCTTCGTGAGGCGCCGCAGCCGGCCGTGGTTGAGGCCCTCCTCGACGGGCTCGCCGGCTATGACGCCGTAGCGGCTCGTCTCCTCCGGCGGGACCTCCATGACGGCGACGACCGAACCGTGCGTCTGCGCGTACGCGTGCACGAGCTGCCCGATGCACGGTCGGTCCGAGATGACGACGTCGTCCGGAAGGATCACGGCGAAGGGCTCGTGACCGATGAGGTCCTTCGCCATCAGCACCGCGTGACCCAGCCCGAGCTGCTCCTTCTGCCTGACGTAGGCGACCTGCGCAAGGTCGCTGATCGCGCGGACCTGGCGGAGCTTCTCGATCTCGCCCTTCTCCTCGAGAAGGTGCTCGAGCTCGTACGACAGGTCGAAGTGGTCCTCGATGGCGCGCTTCTGGCTGCTCGTCACGATGATGACCTGCTCGATCCCCGCCGCGACCGCCTCCTCGACGGCGTACTGGATGATCGGCTTGTCCACCAGCGGCAGCATCTCCTTGGGCTGCGCCTTGGTCGCCGGCAGGAATCGGGTGCCCCAACCGGCGGCGGGAAAGACAGCTTTTCGGACGCGCATCGAGCCTCGGTGGTGGGAGAGGGAAATTGGCGGCGAGTATACCGCCGGGGGTGCGCGCGGCCGGTCAGCGCCGGGGTTCCGCCGCCAGTCCACGCTCGACCGCGTAGAGCGCCGCCTGCGTCCGGCTGGCGAGTCCCAGCTTGCCGAGAATGTTGCTGACGTGCGTCCGCGCCGTCCGTTCCGTGATGTCGAGCGCCGCGGCGATCGCCTTGTTGCTCATCCCGCGCGCCACCAGTCCGAGAACCTCGCGTTCGCGATCCGTCAGCGGCTCCGTCGTGGCCGCGGCAGCAGTCGCCCGCTCGCGCACGCGACGCGCGAGAAGCGCGGCGATCGCGGGGTCGAGATGCACCTCGCCGCGATGCGCCGCGCGGATCGCCCGGGCGACATCGTCGGCGTCGGCGTCCTTCAGGATGTAGCCCGATGCACCGGCCTCGAGGGCGGCGGTCACCTTCGCCTCCTCGACGAAGCTCGTCAGGGCGACGACCTCCGTCTCGGGAAGCTCGGCCTTGATCGCCGCCGTCGACTCGATTCCGTCGAGGACCGGCATG
>DATFPL010000160.1:0-2874 GCA_035264845.1 Candidatus Limnocylindrales bacterium
GGCTCGACGGGGTTGCTGTCGTCGCGAACGACGCCGTGCTCGTCCGGGAACCGGCCCGTCCGGGCGGCCTCCTCGGTGAGGCGGCGCGTCTCGAGCTCCTCGCTCGGCCCCGACTCTCCCTGCCCGTGCGGGGGTGAGGCGGGCTCGGTCATCAGTCGCCTCCACCGTCGGGGTCGAGCGGATCGGTCGGGTCGGCGATTGGCGCGGGGTCGGGGTTCGTCGGGCGCAGCCGCTCCGTCGTCTCATCGCGGTCGAAGGCGTCGGCATTTGGCCCGCCCGGCTCGCCGGGAACCTGGGCGGGCTTGCCGAACGCGGTCTGCGTCGCCTGATCCTCGAAGCCGGGCTTCGATCCGCGGCCCGGTCGCTGTCGGTCGGTCATGTGCGTCTCCTTGTTCGGTTCGTCCACGATCGCGGGCGGCCGATTGCGACGGACCGCATCGACGGCATCGCGGCCTTGCATCCCCGTCGCCCGAGCGGCGGAACGGGGGGAACCGACTACACTTCCCTTCGTGAGCGAACTCTCGGAACGCGCGGTTGCGACCCGCGTCCCGTCCCTCGCCGACGAGAAGCTCAAGGTGATCACCCGCCGCGAGCCCGTCACCGTCCCGCCGGGCACGAGCCTCGCGGAGTCCGTCCGCGCAATCCAGCGGACGGGGACCGGCGATTCCGTCTTCGTCACGGCGCCCGACGGCCGCCTCGCCGGCGTCCTGACGGAACGCGACATCTTCGGCCGGCTCGTCGGCGGCGACGTCGTCGACCTCGATCAGCCGGTCGAGACGGTCATGACGACCAACCCGAGGACCCTGACGCTGGAACGGCCCGTCCGCGACGCGATCGACCTGATGAAGACCGGGCGCTATCGGAACGTCCCGATCGTCGACGACGATGGACTTCTGGTCGGTGTCGTGCGTCCGCAGGACGTGCTGAGGTACCTCGCCGAGGCGTTCCCGGAGGAGCTCCTCAACCTTCCCCCGCGACCTCACCAGCAGATGGAGCAGCCCGAAGGCGGATGACGACGGAGACACGGGCGGCAGAGCCGACCATCCGCGACCTCGATCGTGTGACCATCCGCTTCGCCGGCGATTCTGGCGACGGGATGCAGCTCACCGGCACCCAGTTCACGCGCACGGCCGCGGTCTTCGGCAACGACATCAGCACCCTGCCGGACTTCCCGGCCGAGATTCGGGCGCCTGCCGGGTCCCTGCCGGGCGTATCCGGCTTCCAGATCAGCTTCTCCAGCGCGGACATCCATACCCCCGGCGACCAGCCGGACGTGCTCGTCGCGATGAACCCGGCGGCGCTCAAGACCAACGTGATGGACCTGCCGGCGGGAGGCGCGCTCATCGTCAACAGCGACGCGTTCACGCAGCAGAACCTCAACAAGGCGGCGTACGCGTCGAACCCGCTGACGGACGGCTCGCTCAAGGCCTACAGCGTCTTCGAGATCCCGATCTCGACGCTCAACGCTCGGGCCCTCGAGGGGCTCGGCATGACCGCCAAGCAGGTCGACCTGACCAAGAACTTCTTCGCCCTCGGCCTGATGTTCTGGCTGTACGAGCGGTCGATGGAGCCGACGCTCCGCTGGATCGACGACAAGTTCGGCAAGCGGCCAGAGATCGCGGAAGGCAACAAGCGGGCGCTGAAGGCCGGTTACGCGTTCGGTGAGACGACCGAGATCTTCCACACCCACTACCGGGTGGCGCCGGCGAAGCTGCCCCCCGGAACGTACCGCAACATCACCGGCAACGAGGCGACGGCGCTCGGGTTCCTGACGGCATCGAAGCTCGCCCACCGGCAACTGTTCTACGGCTCGTACCCGATCACTCCCGCGTCGGACATCCTCCACCAGCTCTCGGGCTACAAGAACTTCGGGGTCAAGACGTTCCAGGCGGAGGACGAGATCGCGGCCATCGGCGCGGCGATCGGCGCGTCGTACGGCGGCGCGCTCGGCCTCACCGCGTCGTCAGGCCCCGGCATCGCGCTCAAGAGCGAGGCGCTCGGGTTGGCGATCATGGTCGAGCTGCCGCTCGTCGTCGTCGATGTCCAGCGCGCCGGGCCGTCGACCGGGATGCCGACGAAGAACGAGCAGGCGGACCTGCTCCAGGTGATGTTCGGCCGCAACTCCGACTCGCCGGTGCCGATCGTCGCGCCGGCCACGCCGGCCGAATGCTTCGACTACGCGATCGAGGCGTGGCGACTCGCGCTGAAGTACGTCACGCCGGTCGTCTATCTGTCGGATGCGTTCCTCGCCACGGGCGCCGAGCCGTGGCACGTCCCGTCGCTCGCGGAGCTGCCGGACATCGGGGTCGAGAACTGGAAGGACAAGGCGACCTTCCAACCGTACGACCGCGACCCGGAGACGCTGGCGCGGAAATGGGCCGTCCCCGGCACGCCCGGCCTCGAGCACCGCATCGGCGGCCTCGAGAAGGCCGACATCACCGGCAACGTCAGCTACGACCCGGACAACCACCACCGGATGCAGATGCTGCGTCAGGACAAGGTTGCGGGCATCGCCAAGGACATCCCCGAGCTGGCGGTCTACGGCCCCGAGCGCGGCGACCTCCTGATCCTCGGCTGGGGCTCGACGTACGGCGCGATCCGCAGCGCGGTCGAGCGGCTGCAGGCCGACGGCCGCGGTGTCGCGCACGCCCATGTCCGCCACCTCAATCCGTTCCCACGCAACATCGAGACGGTCCTGCGGAGCTACCGCCGCGTGCTCATCCCGGAGGTCAACCTGGGCCAGCTGTCGATGCTCATCCGGGCGCGGTACCTCATCGACGCAGTTGGCTACAACCGGGTCCGCGGCAAGCCGTTCCGGATCGCCGAGATCGAGGCCGAAGCCGTCCGGTTGCTCAACGAATGAGTGACATGACC
>DATFPL010000161.1:0-4277 GCA_035264845.1 Candidatus Limnocylindrales bacterium
GTCCGGCGGATGCTCCGGCCGGACGGGATTGCGGTCATCGCGGACGAGAAGACGGCCGATTCATTCACCGCCCCGGGCGACGACAACGAGCGGCTCTACTACGGGTTCAGCGTCTTCACCTGCCTGCCGGCCGCCATGACCGAACGCCCAACCGCCGCGATCGGCACGGTCATCCGAGCCGATACGATGCGGCAGCTGGCGCAGGAAGCCGGGTTCGCGACGTTCGAGCGGCTGGACGAGCCGGGGCACGACGCGCTGAGGTTCTACCGGCTCACGCCGTAGCAGCTCGGCGCGTAACGGAGAGGATGGAGCGGCGCGAGCGCCGCTCCGCCTACGCCATCTGCTTGGCCATCTCGCTTGGGAATCGCGTCTCGAAGTCGATGATCCCGACCCACTCCGGCTTGATCGAGATCTTGCCGAACTTCGGAAACATCCCGCCCATCTGGGCGCTCCAGCCCACGCCCATCTCCGGGCCCAGGTAGCGCTTGCACGCCTCCGTGTACTCGGTCGGCACGCCGTCCACGACGTCGACCTTCACGGTGCCGCGCACCATCAGGACGTGGAACGGGAACGTGTTCGTGTCGATCGTCAGCGCGACGTGGTCGCCGTCGTGGAGGATCGCCATTTTCGGTGCCTTCGGTGGACCGGCGACGACGATCTCCTCGCCGGTCCAGTGGAACGCAATGGGTACGACGCGCGGCATCCCGTCCTTCCACGTGTAGGCGAGCCGGGCGGGAATCTGCGAGACGAGCAGCTCCTTCGCGATCGGGTCGTCGAGCAAGGCCAGGTCGCCCTGGCGTGGCATCGCTGCGGTAGCCATCAGGCCACCCCCTTCGGATGCGCCGGACGAGTCGTCCACGCTGAGCCTACGCCGGGTGGCAAGGGCCGCGATGTCGTCGTCACGGCGACTCCGCCTGGCGTCAGGAACCGGTTCGAGCGCGCCAGCTCGAGACGACATCGACGAAGCCGCGCTCGTCCTCGTACGGCGGCACGTGGCCGACGCCGGGCATCTCGACCAGCGTCGCGCCGGGGATGCTCGCGGCAAGCGCGCGGGCCCACGTGGGCCCGCAGATGAAGTCGTGCTCGCCGACGACGACGAGAGTCGGCGCCGAAACGCGAGCCAGGAGATCGCGTCGGTCAGCGGCCTCGTAGCGCTCGTTCCACACGATGCTCACATCGACGTTCCAGCGCACCTCGCGACGAACCCGGGAAATGTGGTCCGCGGACTGGGGCGCGTCCGGCTCCGCGAAATACAGCGGCCATACGGGCCAGAAGGCGTCGGCGAACTCCGGCTCCGTGTACCTGGTCATCGCGAAGGCACGTTCGAGTCCGGCGACTGCATCGGCGAACCACGGGCGACCGCGATGCCGTTCGATGGCGCGTTGGCGTTCCGCATCGGCCTCCGCGTGGTCGACCGAATCACCTCCGGCGTAGCCATCGATGATGATCAGCCGCTGAACCGCGTCGGGGTACGTTGCGGCGTGGGCGGCGGCGACGAGGCCACCCCATGAGTGACCGACGATCGTCACCGGCTCGTCGATGACCGCCCGGCGCGCCGCTTCGAAATAGTCGACGTGTGCTTCGAGGGTGTACCCGTCGCGATTCATGGGCGCGGAGCTCCGGCCGCACCCGGGTGCGTTCACGAGATAGGCCCGGAATCCCATCCGCGCCAGCAGCGACACGTCCGGTCGAGCGAGATGCGCCGGCAGTCCCGGTCCGCCCTCGATCCACAGCAGCGGCTCGCCCTCGCCGACGGCCTCCCACTCGACCTGGCGGCCGTCGGGGAGCGTCGTCACGTTCGCGAGCTCAATGACGGGCAGCGCGGCGCGAACTGTTGCCACGGCACGAGAATAGCCACCCACCGCCAGCGCGGCGTCGCCGCCGCGAGCGGCCGCAGCAGACGAACGTCGTTGCACGTCCGGCGCGGCGCACAATGATCCCGTGACGAGTCGCACCGACTCGACGCCGCCGACTGCGCAACCCGAACCTCGGCCGGGTCGCGCGCCAACGAGGACGAGGTCGAGCGACCGCGCCGTCGTGATCGGCGGCAGCATCGCCGGCCTGCTCGCCGCCCGCGTCCTCACAAATCACTTCGCGGACGTCGTCCTTGTCGATCGCGACACGCTGCCAGCCGACGCGTCCGCGCGGAAGGGCGTGCCGCAATCGACGCATCTGCACATCCTGCTCGTCCGCGGCGCGGACATCCTCGAGCAGCTCTTCCCGGACCTTCTCGCCGAGCTGACCGCCGCGGGCGCCGCCCGGATTCACTGGCCGAGCGAGGTCCTCTGGCTGTCGCCGCGCGGCTGGGGCTCGCGGACGCCGGCCGGCGTGATGCTCATCTCCTGCACGCGCGACCTCCTCGAGCACGCGATCCGGCGTCGCGTCGTGACCAATCCGCGCGTCCGCGTTCTCGACGAGCACGGCGCCATCGGTCTGCTCACCCCGCAGGGGCCGCGCGCGCGACACGTGACCGGCGTCCGAGTGCGCGCGCGCGCGACCGGCGAAGACACGGAGCTGGAGGCTGACCTCGTCGTCGACGCCAGCGGCCGCAGCTCTCGGGCGCCCGAGTGGCTCGCCCTGCTCGGCTACCGGGCTCCAGGGGAGACCGTCATCAACTCGTTCCTGGGCTACGCGAGCCGGATCTACGAAAAGCCGAAGGGAGAACGCGACTGGAAGGCGCTGTTACTCCAACCGCGGCCACCAACGGGAACGCGCGCCGGCGTGCTGTTCCCGGTCGAGGGAGGGCGTTGGCACGTGACGCTGATCGGCGTGGGACGCGACTACCCGCCGACGGACGAAGCCGGGTTCCTCGAGTTCGCCCGAAGCCTCCCGTCGCCCGTGCTCGCGGCGGCGGTCGAGACGGCCCGGCCGCTCTCGCGGATCACCGGGTATCGCCGGACGGAGAACCAGCTCCGCCGGTACGACGAGCTGCCGGCGTGGCCGGACGGCTTCGTCGTCCTCGGCGACGCGGCCTGCTCGTTCAATCCGGCCTATGCCCAGGGAATGAGCGTGGCGGGCGAGTCGGCGCTCGTCCTCGACCGGTGGCTGGGTGCGAATACGCCCAGCCGCGACTTCCAGGTTCGGCTGCGTCGCGCGATCGCGACGCCGTGGCTGCTTGCGACGGGTGAGGACTTCCGGTACCCGACGACCGAAGGCGGCCGCCCGAGCGCCGCCACGCGGCTCATGCATCGGTACCTCGACCGGATCCTCTCGACCGCGACGACCGACGACACCGTGGCCGACGCCTTCATCAAGGTCCTCCAGATGATTGCGCCGCCGACGACGCTGTTCGCACCCGGCGTGCTCGCGCGCACCCTCCGCGGCCCGACGCGCGAGGCCGCCGCAATCGACTCGCCGCCGCCCGCACCCAGCTAGTCGTCGAGTGCGGTGTGCGCGATCGGCGTGAGCGCTAGCGGCCGAGGAACCGCCGCAGACCGCCGACGAGCGCCGCCGCGTAGTGGTCGCGGCCGCTCCACGTCGTCATCCGCCCGGCATCGGTCGAGTTCTTCATGTTGCCGAGCTCGACCATGATGGCGGGAACGTCGCTCATGTTGAGCGTGCCGAGGTCCGTCCGGACCTTGAGGCCGTTCGTGCCGTAGTAGTTGGCGACGGTGTAGCCGGACGCCTTGAGACCGTCGCGGACGTTGTACGCGAGGCGCGCCGACGAGGTGACGATGTCGTCCGTGTAGCCGGCGACGAGGCCTGGCCGCATGACGGTGAAGCCGTGGTAGGCGATCGGGGCGCCGTCCCCGTGGATGCTCAGGAGGAGCGCGGCGTGGACCTTGGCGCCGAACTTGCCGCGGACGTCGACGCACGGTCCGACGCCGGTATCGCTCGTGCGCGTCATCGCGACCGTCGCACCGAGCGCCTCGAGCCGAGCCTTGACGCGGAGCGCGACGTAGTAGTTGAAGCGATGCTCGGGATAGCCCGTCCGCGTCGTCGTTCCGACGGTGTTGCAGGCCTTCCAGCCGTTGCCGATGAAGACGAGCTTCGAGATGAGGCTCGGGTACGAGGCGTTGCCGCCGTTGTGGCCGGGATCAAGGGCGATGATGACGCCGGTCAAGGGGAGCGTCGTCGCGGCGGCGGGCGCGGCCCCGGCCGGGAGGACGAGGAGCGCGGCGGCAAGGGCGAAGGAAGCCAGGCGAGTGGACACGGCGGCACGATCCGTCGCCGAGGGACGGCGCGCCATCACCCGACTGTCGGTTGCGGCCTCGTCATTGGTCGCGGGGCTGGTGCCGCTGGAGTCGGTCGCGTGGGGTAGGGGACGGCAGAGCGCC
>DATFPL010000162.1:0-8208 GCA_035264845.1 Candidatus Limnocylindrales bacterium
CGAGTGCGCCGAGCTCGGGTTGCCGAACGCGTCCGTCAGGAACGGCATCATCGCCGCGAGGACCTCGCTCCGGAGCGGCGTCGTTGCGGCGTGGTCGAGGTAGATCGCCATGGCGGCGATTGTACGCGGGAGCCTCGCGGCCACCACCAGGGCCGGCCGTTGAAGCCGGGGATAGAATCGGCAGCGACCGCTCAGCACTGGATCGGCATGGACATCCTCACGGCGCTCCTCGGCATCGCCGCCATCGTCGGCGGGATGGTCGTGTTCGCCTGGTTCGTGCTCGGGCGGCAGGTCGAGCACCTCCGCGGGATGTTCCGCGTCGACGAGCTCGGCTGGCCCGTCGGGGTCCAGGAGGAGGACCCGCCGCCGACGTGGGACCTCGGCGCCGCGGGCGCGCGCGTGCGCCGCGCGACGGACGACGCGCTCGCGGTCGCGGACCTGCCGACGCGGACCGCCGTCGAGGCGCGTGTGGGACGCGGCACGAGCCGCCGCGGCGGCCGCTGGTGAGCGGCCTCGATACCGTTCTCGCGATCGCGCTCGTCTGCGTCTGTGCCGTGCCGATCGGTGTCGCCGGCGCGTGGTTCACGACGAACGGTCCCGCCGCGCTCGCCGGCTTCTTCCGACCGGCCTCGGTAACTGAGCTCGGCTGGCCCATCGGCGTCCAGGAGGAGGACGCGCCGATGTGGAACTGGGATCGCGCCGCCCCGCTCGCGCTGGCGGACGAGGACCTCAGTCCGGAAGGAGCCGTGGAGCTCGTCGATCTCGATGCCGCGGCGAGGGTTCCATCGGAGGTCGTTCGCACGCTGCCGAGGCACAGCTAGCGGCGCGCTTCCTCCTCGCGGCCGCGCTCGCGGCGTCGGTCGTGCTGTGACAGCTGGCGCTTCCGGAGGCGGATCGACTTCGGGGTCACCTCGACGAGCTCGTCGCCGGCGATGAACTCGATCGCCGACTCGAGGGTGAGCGGCCGCGGCGGCGTCAGCCGTAGCGCCTCGTCGTGGGAATGAGTGCGGATGTTGGTGAGCTTCTTCTCCTTCGTCGCGTTGACGTCGAGGTCGCCGGACCGCGCGTTCTCGCCGACGATCATCCCCTCGTAGACCTCGACGCCAGCGCCGATGAACAGCTCGGATCGCTCCTGCAGGTTGAACAGGCCGTAGGCGTTCGACGTCCCCGATCGGTCGGCGACGAGCACGCCGTTCGTGCGATGCGTCACCTCGCCTGCCCAGGGGCCATAGCCCTCGCCGATCTGGTGGAGCAGTGCCGTCCCACGGGTGTCGGTCAGGAGCTGGCCGCGGTAGCCAATCAGCCCGCGAACGGGCAGGACGAACTCGAGCCGGACGCGGCCGTCCGCATCGGTCGTCATCTGCTCGAGGCGGCCCTTGCGGTTCGCGAGCGCCGCCTGGACCTCGCCGATGTAGTCCGGCGGGATGTCGACCGTGATCCGCTCGTACGGTTCCTGGAGCTCGCCGTCGACGGTGCGGAGAATGACCTCGGGGCGCGAGACGGTGAGCTCGAAGCCCTCGCGCCGCATCTGCTCGATGAGGACGGCCAGCTGGAGCTCACCACGGCCGCGGACCTCGAACGTGTCGCCCGATGCGGTCGGGTGGACCTCGATCGACACGTTGCCGAGGACCTCGCGATCGAGCCGGGCCTTGATCTGCCGGCTCGTGACGTACTTGCCGTCGCGCCCGGACAGCGGCGACGTGTTGACGCCGAACGTCATTCGGAGCGTCGGCGCGTCGACGTCGAGGCGCGGCAGCGGGCGCGGGTCGGCGGGATCGGTCAGCGTGTCGCCGATCGTCACCTCCGGGAGCCCGGCCACGGACACGATGTCGCCGGGTCCCGCCTCCTCGATGTCGACGCGCTCGATGCCGTGCGCCGTCTGGAGGCTCGTCACCGAGCCGGTCAGCGTCACGGTTCGGCCGGGCTCGACATCGCCCGACGTGTCGTCCGCCTCCTCCCGGACGACGGCGATCCGCTGCCCGGTCCTGATGGTCCCGTTGCGGATCCGCCCGACCGCCATCCGCCCGACGTACTCGTTCGCCGACAGGTTGGTGACGAGGAGCTGGAGCGGGTGGCCCGGTTGATGCGTCGGCGGCGGCGTCACCTCGATCAGCGCATCGAGGAGCGGCCGAAGGTCGGTGCCCGGCGTGCCGAGGTCCCGGGTGGCCGTCCCCGCCTTCGCGTTCGTGTAGAGGACCGGGAACTCGATCTGGTGCTCGTTCGCGCCGAGATCCATGAACAGCTCGTAGACCGCATCGAGGACCTCCGCGGGGCGGGCGTCGGATCGGTCGATCTTGTTCAGCGCGACGACAACGGGCAGGCGACGGGCCATCGCCTTCTGGAGAACGTACCGGGTCTGCGGCAGCGGCCCCTCGGCGGCGTCCACGAGCAGGAGCACCGAGTCGACCATCAGCAGGCTGCGCTCGACCTCGCCACCGAAGTCGGCGTGCCCCGGCGTGTCGACGATGTTCAGCCGGACACCCGCATAGTCGACGGTCGTCTGCTTGGCGAGGATCGTGATCCCCTTCTCGCGCTCGAGGTCGCCGGAATCGAGGACCCGGTCGACGACCGTCTGGTTCGAGCGGAAGGCGCCGGTCTGGCGGAGCATCGCGTCGACGAGGGTCGTCTTGCCGTGGTCGACGTGGGCGACGATGGCGAGGTTGCGAAGGTCCGTTCGAACCGCTGCCGGACGCGGCAGCGCCGCCGTCCCGACGAGGGGCGCCGCGGACATGGCGGAGCGGGTCGTGTCGGACATGGGCCGGCGCATTGTCGCACGCCCTTCCCGCTGGCCCCGGCGCTTGCCCTGCTAGCATCGCTGGCGTGACCGTCGCTGCCGTCATCCTCGCGGCAACCCCGGAGTCGGCGCTGCGCGAGGTCGAGGGCGTCCCGAACGTGCGCCGGCTCGTCGACGCGGCGTGGGCGGGTGGCGCGGTGCCGGTCGTCGTCGCGGCCCCGGATCCCGACGGTTCGGTCGTCGCCGCGCTCGCCGGCGCACCGGCGACGTACGCGCCGCCGGTGCCGCGCGAGGCCGGGCCCGTCGGGCAGATGGTCCGCGGGATGGAGGTCGCCGTCGCGTCGGTGTCGGACACGAGCGCGGCGCTGCTCTGGCCGGCGAGGCTGGGCTGGGTGGACGCCGAGACGATCACGTCTCTCATCGAGGCGCATGGGGTCGACTGGTCGACCGTCCTACGCCCGTCGTTCGGTGGCGAGGCGGGCTGGCCCGCCCTCGTCCCGACGGTTCACCTCGATGCGCTGCGCTCGCTGCCCGCGGATCAGATGCCGGACAAGGTGATCGGCCTGCTCGGGGAGCGCGTTCCGAGCAGGACGATCGAGCTGGGCGATCCGGGAACGACCCACGACCTCGACACCGCGCGCGCGGACCTGCCGCCGTATGAGGGCCCGCCGCAGCCGGCGGCCGGGCATGTTCACGAGTGGGGGTCCGGGGCCGCGGAGGACCTCGACGATGGGCCCCTCGAGGGACCCGCGCTGGCGCCATACGGCCAGGCCGCCGCGGAGGTCCCCGACCAACCCGGCTGACCGGGCGCTACGGCGAGGGGGTGGTGGCGGGTGCCAGGACGCCTCGGATCCGGGCGAGGGGCACCGTCGCGATCGCGATGCCGCCGACGACGAGGGCGACCCCCAGCAACTGGAGCCCGGACGGCGTCTCCGCGAGCAGCACCATCGCCAGCGCGACGGACATGACCGGCTGGGCGAGGAGGATCACGGACGTCACCACGGCCGGCAGCCGTGGCAGCGACAACGAGATCAGGACGTAGCCGAGGAACTGCGACGTCACGCCGTACAGGAGCAGCCACCCGTGCGCCGGCCACGTCGGCTCGAGCCGGAGGTCGCCGAGCGGCACGCCGACGAGCAGCGCCACCCCGGCCGTCGCTGCGGTCGCGACCGCGACCGGCGTCACCGGCCTCGTCAGGTCGCGGCCGGATCGGCGGATGACGAGCAGATAGCCCGAGTAGCAGACGGCTGTGACGAGCCCGAACACGACGCCCAGGACCGGGTTCGCGCCGTACGCGCCGGATCCGACAAGCCCGGAGATCAGGACGACTCCGACGAGGACGACGGGCAGCGCGACGAGGACGGCCCGTGACGGCCGCTCCCCGAGGAAGAGCCACGCGACGAGGCCCACGACCAGGACCTGGAGGTTGCCGAGCACCGTCGACAGCCCGGCGCCGACGGCCTCGATCGAGTGGTGCCAGAAGGTGAGGTCGCCGGCGAAGAAGACCCCGGCGACAGCCGCCAATCCGAGCGTCGCACGCGGCAGTGCGCCGTATCGCCGCCACTCCAGCCACGCGACGAGGGCGAGAAGCGGCAGCCCGTAGAGGCAGCGGAACACCGTCGCCGTGGACGGCGAGACCGCGGCGTAGCGGTAGAAGATGCCGGAGAACGCGATGCACGACGCGCCGAGCAGCGCGGCGAGCCGCGGCCGGCCGGCGATCGCCTCGAAGATGCCGATCCGACCGGCTGAGGTCACGTCCTCCGTTCCGGCGCGCCCACGAACCGCAGGCCCAGCTCCGCGTACTGGCCCGGATCCGGTGCCGAGGGCGCGTCGAGCATCGGGTCGCTGCCCGACTGCGTCTTCGGGAAGGCCATCACCTCGCGAATGTTCGTCTGGTAGGCGAGGAGCGCCGCCCAGCGATCGATCCCGATCGCGATCCCGCCATGCGGCGGCGCCCCGTATTCGAACGCGTCGAGCATCGCTCCGAACATGTTCCGCATCCGCTCGACGCTGTAGCCCTGCAGCGCGAAGCTCCGCTCGAGCAAGTCGCGCTTGTGGATCCGGACCGATCCGCCGCCCAGCTCCCAGCCATTGAGGGCGATGTCGTACTGCATCGCACGCGCCCGGCCGGCCGGGTCGTCCGGCGACGGGCGGGCCGGGTCGCCCGATGCGGTCGCAAGCAGCTCGACGTCCTCCGGCACGACGCCGCTGAACGGGTTGTGCGTCGCGTCCCAGCGCTTGCCCTCGACGTCCCACTGGTACATCGGGAAGCGGTAGACCCAGCAATACGCGAGGACGTCCGGGTCCGCCAGCCCGAGCCGGGCGCCGAGCTCGGTTCGGAGCCTCCCGAGCGCCTCGGCGACGACTGCGGCCGTGTCGGCGACGACGAGGATCAGGTCGCCTTCGGTCGCCTTCGTCGCCTCGACGATCGCCCGCTGCGTCTCGTCGGACAGGAACTTCGCAATCGGGCCCTTGACGTCGCCACCCGCCTCGAGCGCGAGGTGCGCGAGGCCCTTCGCACCGAACCGCTTCGCGGATTCCGTCAGCTCGTCGATCTCCCGCCGCGTCGCGCCGGCCATCCCGGGCGCGACGATCGCCTTGACCCGGCCGCCCGCGGCAAGCGCGTCGTCGAAGACGCGGAATCCGGACGACGTACCGAGCGCGGGTGCGAGGTCGACCAGCTCCATCGAGAACCGCAGATCCGGCTTGTCCGAGCCGTACCGCTCCATCGCCTCGTCGTACGTGAACCGCGGGAACGGCGTCTCCTGGATGTGCCGCGCCGGCACGACGTCGCGGCTCACCTCGATCGCCATCGCCTCGACGAAGTCCATGACGGCGGCCTCGTCGACGAAGCTCATCTCGAGGTCGAGCTGGGTGAACTCCGGCTGTCGGTCGCCGCGCAGGTCCTCGTCACGGAAGCAGCGTGCGATCTGGAAGTAGCGGTCGACGCCGGCGACCATGAGCAGCTGCTTGAGCTGCTGCGGGCTCTGCGGCAGGGCGTAGACGCTCCCCGGCTGAAGGCGCGACGGGACGATGAAGTCCCGGGCTCCTTCCGGCGTGGACTTGATCAGGTTCGGGGTCTCGACCTCGACGAAGCCGTTGTCGTGGTGGACCCCGCGGATGGCCTGGACGAGGCGGCTTCGAAGCATCAGGCGCGCCTGCATCGGCTCCCGGCGGATGTCGAGATAGCGGTACTTCAGCCGCAGCGATTCATCGACCGGCGCGTCGGGCTCGTTGATGTAGAAGGGCGGCGTCTTCGCCTCGTTGAGGATCTCGACGCTCGTGGCACGGAGCTCGATTTCCCCGGTAGGGAGCTTCGTGTTCTCTGTCCCATCGAGCCGGCGCGCGACCGTTCCTTCGACCGTGACGACGAACTCACTGCGTGTCCGTGAGGCGATCGCGTGCGCCTCTGGCGCCTCCGTGCGGTCGACGACGACCTGGGTCAGCCCGTGCCGGTCGCGGAGGTCGAGGAAGATCAGCTGGCCATGGTCCCGTCGGCGGTGGACCCAGCCAGCGAGGCGCGCGCCCGTGCCCTCATCCGTCGCGCGGAGCTGGCCGCACGTGTGGGTCCGGAAGGGCGTGGCAAGGCCGGGCCTCGGGTCCGTCATGGCCGGCACATCGTACGGGAGGCGGCCGGCTCAGCCGTGTCGGTGCTGCTCGCCGGCCCGCGCGAGCTCCCGCGCGAGATCGCCGAGCGCGACCAGTCGCTGCGTGCCCGCGTCGAGGTCGCGGAGCTGGACGCGGCCGTTGCTCAGCTCGTCGCCGATGATGACAGCGAAGTGCGCCCCGTCCTTGGCCGCCGCCTCGAGCTGGCGACCGAGCTTGCGGACGCTCAGGTCGGCGCGAGCGACGAGCCCGGCGGCGCGGAGCTGCGTCGCGACGCGGAGCCGTTCCGCGGTGCCGGCTGGGTCCGCGCCAACGACCACCGCAAGCGTCGCCGGTTCGGGCGGCAGCGACACGCCGGCGGCGTCGAGCGCGAGCAGTACGCGATCGAGACCGAGCCCGAAGCCGATCCCGGGCGTCGGTCGCCCGCCGAGCAGCTCGACGAGGCCGTCATACCGCCCTCCCCCACCGAGCGCCGACTGCTGCCCGGCGACGCCCGGCGGGTAGATCTCGAACGCCGTCCGCGTGTAGTAGTCGAGGCCGCGGACCAGGCGCGGCTCCAGCCGGTATCCGATGCCGAGGACGTCGAGATGGGCGCGCACGCCGGCGAAATGCGCGGCGCAGTCGGCGCAGAGGTGGTCTGTGATGACCGGCGCACCCGCGTTGATCGCGACCATCGCCTCGTCCTTCGAATCGAGGAGCCGGAGCGGATTTCGCTCGAGTCGCGCCCGCTCCGTGGGCGGCAGCGCCTCGACGCGCTTCGCGTAGTACGAGCGCAGGGCGTCGATGTAGCCGGGCCGGCACGAGGCGTCGCCGATCGAGTTGAGCAGCAGGTCGATCGTCGGGAGGCCGGCGTCGCGGTAGAAGCGCGTCGCCAGCTCGATGATCTCCGCGTCGATCCCCGGCCCGGCGTCGCCGATCGCCTCGACGTCGAACTGCCAGAACTGCCGATACCGCCCGGCCTGCGGCCGGTCGTAGCGGAACATCGGCCCGATCGTCGTCAGCTTCACGGGCTGCGGCAGCGTCTGCATCCCGTGCTGGATGTACGCCCGCACGATGCCGGCGGTCGGCTCGGGGCGGAGCGCCCAGGACTCCTTCTCCTCCGACCGCGGCGCAATGCGGAAGAGCTCCTTCTCCACGACGTCCGTGACCTCGCCGATGCCGCGCTCGAACACGCCCGTCTGCTCGAACAGCGGCGTCTCGATCGGGCGGTACCCGTAGCGGGTTGCGAGGTCCGCGGCGATTTGTTCGAGGCGCAGGATTGCGAAGCGCTCCCGCGGCAGCAGGTCATGCGTGCCGCGTGGGGCGCGGAAGGTTGGCATCGCGGGAGAGTCTAGCGGCGGGATGCCGCGCGACGGGGCGCCCGACGGCGCGACGGGGCGCGACGGGGGGGCGCGCGCGGTCGCGCGCGGCGTCGTTTTGGACACCTACTACCCCGAGTGGTGGCAACCGCAAGCGACCCCCCCGTTTCCGGCACGTACCAACCCTCGTAGTGGTAGTCACGCAGGCGCATCGTTGGACGGTCACTTACCACCCAGGATGGTCGCTGCCGCCCGAATCAGACCCGGCACGTGTCCAACCCCTGACTACCACCACCCCCGCTGGTATCTGTCCAGCGCGGCGCGGTCGCGCGGCGTCGGGCCGGCGCAGGGCTGCCCAAGCTCCTATCGGTGCGTACGCTCCCGGAGGGAGCACCAGTCCGGGTCGCGGCCGGGGGATCGCGCATACGCCCCTGACCGAAGCGTATGCGCGCGATTCCGGGTGGGAACCCTGCCGCCCCGCCTCGTCAGAACCGACTCCCGGCTCCGTCCCGCGCCTTGCGCTCCCACGGGGAGCGTATGCAACGAACAGCGTCCGAGCGCGCCGGGCGG
>DATFPL010000163.1:0-16944 GCA_035264845.1 Candidatus Limnocylindrales bacterium
CTTCGGCGCACATAGCCGCGCGCCTCGAGCCGTGCAACGAGGCACGAAAGCGTCGGCGCCGCGAGCCCGGTCGTCACGACGAGGTCTGACATCGTCACCCGCGGGTTCAGCGCGACGACTCGGAGGACGAGTGCCTCCGACATCGACACGGCCGCCTCGGAGAGGCGATCGCGCAGCAAGCGATCGAGAACGTGGTACGCCAGATGCAAGTCGGCCAACAGTGATGGCATCGCGGGGCGATCGTGGCGCGGCTCGCTTACGTGCGGCTCACTCGCCGGCGGGCCGCCGCGAGGGGACTTCACCCCGAGCGTCTCCACCGCGATGTCCTTTGATTTCGAAGTTTGAAATCGAAGTAGTTTGAGACGGGGGGCCGAGGACGCGCGCTCACCTTCGTGCGCGCGCGACCGCGGGTCGGCGGGTACCATTGCCGCGACGCTCCGACACCTGTGTCGGGGCTTCTCGGCGTCCCGGACAGCCTGTTCGGACGCCCTGTCGGCACGTCTCGGAGACCTCGTGAAGATCGTCGTCGGGCTCGGAAATCCGGGCGACCGCTACGCCAAGACGCGGCACAACATCGGCTGGATGGTCGTCGACCGCCTCGCCGATGTCGCGGGCTGGGGCGGAAAGGGCCGCACACGCGACGCGTCGGCCATCGTGATGGGCAGGTTCCGAGGACTCGACCTGACGCTCGCGAAGCCGCTGACATTCATGAACGATTCCGGGCTCGCGGTTCGCAAGCTCCTGGCGCGCGAGCATGCGCCGCTGCCCGACCTTCTCGTCGTCGCCGACGACTTCGCGCTGCCGTTCGGCAAGCTCCGGTTTCGCGAGGGCGGGAGCGCCGGCGGCCACAACGGATTGCGGTCGATCATCGGCGAGCTCGGGACCGAGAAGTTCTCGCGCCTTCGGATCGGAATCGGTGAGCCGGGTCGCGGCGCGGTCGATCACGTGCTGAGCACGTTCGCGCCCGACGAACGCCAACGCCTCGACGAGCTGCTCGACGGGGCCGCCGAGGCGGTCGAGGCGTGGGCGCGAGAGGGAACGAGCAAGGCCGCGAATCGCTTCAACACGTTCGAGCTTCGCCCGGCTGACGCGGATCGCCTGGCCCCGCCCGGCGAGGTCGACGGTCCGCCGAATGCCGACGGCGTCCGTCGGACGAAGACCGGCTGGCGCCGCGTTCGTCCCGCCGAGCCGGAGGTCTGAGGTGACCGACGGTCGACTGCCGGCGATGCGTGGCAAGCGTGCCAGCGAGCGGAGGGCCGGCGACAAGGCGATTGCGGACGCGCTCGCACGACGCGCGGCGAATGAGCGGGACGAGGTCGACTTCGACATCGGCGAGGTGGACGCGGAGGTCGAGGACGCCCGCAGAGGTGAGTCGGGGAGCTCGGGGTCAGATGCGTCGGGTCGCGCCGTCGCGGTTGCGGTCGCCCCGGCGCCGCCCGCCGGCAAGCCGACTGCCCAGCCGCTGCGGGGTGCCGGACGCCGACTGCCCGACCTTTCCGTGCTGCCGCCGCTGCTCCAGGAGACGGGGTCGTTCGCCGCGCTGCGGGAGCGGCTCGGCGAGGCGGGTTCGCTCGCCGCGTCCGGGCGTCACGCGGGACTGACGTCCGTCCCGCACGGAGCGAAAAGCTACCTCGCGGCCGCACTCGCGCTCGGGGCGCAGGGCGAGCGGCTCTGCTGGGTCGCGCGTGACGCGGAGATCGGCGATCGCGTCGCGGAGGAGCTCGGCGCCTGGCTCGGCGATGCCGAGGCGGTCGCGGTTCTCGAACCGCGCACGGCGCTTGCGTACGAGCGCAGCGAGCTCGTCCCCGACGAGACGGCCGCCCGTGTCGCGGCGCTGTCAGCCTGGCGGAGCGGCCGAGCGCGGATCCTCGTCGCGAGCGTCCAGGCGCTCGTCCAGCACACGATCGTGCCGGACGACCTGCCCGCGGAGCCGCGGCGATTGCGTCGTGGCGGACGGGTCTCGCTGGAGCGGCTGGCGCGCGACCTGCTCGACCTCGGCTACTCGCCCGTCCTCGAAGTGGCGGGGCGCGGCGAGTTCGCGCGGCGCGGCGGCATCCTCGACGTGTTCCCGCCGTCGAGCCCGCTCCCCGTCCGGATCGAGTTCTTCGGCGACGAGATCGATTCGCTCCGTGCCTTCGATCCGGCCGACCAGCGCACCGTCCGGCCCGCGGAGGACGTCCTGCTCCTCCCCGCGACCGAGTTCCTCCTGCCTCAGGGTGGCGTGGCCGCGATCCACGGTCGTCTGGGCAAGCGGGCGGCGAAGCTTCCGGACCGCCTCGCCGCGGACCTCGCGCGCTTCGAAGGCAACGGGGGAGTGGCCGCGGACACGACCGGCTCGCGGGCACTACCCGTCGGCGACGCGGCCGAGGTGTGGGCAGCGTTCCTCTCCCCGGCGACGGGCCTCGACCACCTCGACCCCGGAACGCTCCTCGTCCTCGACGAGCCGGGCGATCTGGGCGACGCTGCCGACTTCCTGTGGCGCCAGGCGGAGGAGCGCCAGGCGGATCTCGTCGAGGCCGGGGATCTGACGAAGGACTGGCCGTCGACGTATCTGCCGCGCAAGGACTGGAAGTCGCGGCTGACGGCGTCGCGGACGCTCGAGCTGACGTGGGAATCCGAGTCGCCGGGCGCGATGGCGGCGCGCGGCCTGTCGAGCGGCGACCTGTTCGGCTGGCGAGAGCCGGAGCTGCCACCCGGCCGGAGCGCGCGCCTCAGTGAGGCCGTGGAGCGCTGGCAGGAGGACGGCGCGCGGATCGTCCTCGCGTCGGACCAGGCCCAGCGGCTCGCAGAGATCCTCGGCGAGGCCGGGCATCCCGTCGGCGTGTCGTCCGTGCTCGGCGAGGCGCCGCCGCCGGGCGCGATCGCGCTGATCGAGCGGAGCCTGAACGACGGCTTTGCCGGCGGGCCCGATCGGCTCGTCGTCGTGACCGATCGCGAGCTGTTCGGTTCGGTCCGCGTTCGACGCCCCAAGGCGATGCGGCGCGTCGTGCCGCGGGACATCCTCGAGCGTCTGACGCCGGGCGACCTCGTCGTCCACATCGATCACGGCATCGCCCGATACGAGCGGATGCTGCGCCGCGGCGGCGCCGGCGAGGAGCGCGACTACCTCGAGCTGAGCTTCGCCTCCGGCGACAAGATCTTCGTGCCCGTCGAGCAGATCGGCCGGATCAGCCGCTATTCCGGCGCCGAGCATCCGCAGCTGTCGAAGCTGGGTGGGACCGACTGGCTTCGGACGAAGCAGCGCGTCCGGAAGGCGGTCACCGATCTCGCCGAGGAGCTGCTCGAGCTGTATGCCGCGCGGGAGAGCGCGCCGGGCCACGCCTTCCAGCCGGACACGCCGTGGCAGGGCGAGCTGGAGGCGTCGTTCCCGTACGAGGAGACGGTCGACCAGCTCCGTGCCGTGGGCGAGGTGAAGCACGACATGGAGGCGGGTCGGCCGATGGATCGCCTCGTCGTGGGCGACGTGGGATACGGCAAGACCGAGGTCGCGCTTCGTGCCGCGTTCAAGGCGATCCAGGACGGGCGGCAGGTGGCCGTGCTCGTGCCGACGACCGTGCTCGCGGCGCAGCACTTCGACACGTTCCGCCAGCGGTTCGGGGCCTTCCCCGTCACCGTCCGGCTGCTGTCGAGGTTCGTGTCCGCCCCGGACCAGGAGCGGACGATCGGGGGTCTTCGCGACGGCTCCGTCGACCTCGTCATCGGGACCCATCGGCTGCTCTCGAAGGACGTCGCGTTCAAGGACCTCGGGCTCGTCGTCGTCGACGAGGAGCAGCGGTTCGGCGTTGCCGCGAAGGAGCGGCTGAAGCGGCTGCGTCGCGAGGTCGACGTCATCACGCTGTCGGCGACGCCGATTCCGCGGACGCTCAACCTCGCCCTTGCGGGCGTCCGCGACCTGTCGGTGATCGAGACGCCGCCGGAGGATCGGCTGCCGATCCAGACGCGGGTCGCGGAAGCGTCCGCCGGGCTCGTCCGCGACGCGATCCTGCGCGAGCTCGATCGCGGCGGGCAGGTGTTCTACGTCCACAACCGCGTCGAGACGATCGAGGCGCAGGCCGAGCAGCTGCGAAAGATGCTGCCGGGCGTGCGCATCCTCGTCGGGCATGGGCAGATGCCCGAGGGGGCACTCGAGAAGGTCATGGTCGCGTTCGCCGGCGGCGGCGCCGACGTGCTCGTCTGCACGACGATCATTGAGTCCGGGCTCGACATCCCGAACGCGAACACGATCATCATCGACCGCGCGGACACGCTCGGGCTGGCGCAGCTCTACCAGCTGCGCGGCCGCGTGGGCCGCTCGTCGCGGCGCGCCTACGCGTACCTGCTCTACCGCCGCCGCGAGCGACTGAGCGACGAGGCGCGGAAGCGGCTCCAGGCGATCTTCAACGCGTCCGAGCTGGGCGCCGGCTTTCAGATCGCGCTCGCCGACCTCGAGATCCGCGGCGCCGGAAACATCCTCGGCGGGGAGCAGTCGGGGCACATGGCCGCCGTGGGGTTCGATCTCTATTCGCGGCTGCTCGCCGAGGCGGTCGAGCACGCCAAGGCGCATCGCGAGCACCGCGAGCCCGTCGTCGACGCGCCACAGGCCGTGCTCGACCTTCCGATCGAGGCCCACCTTCCCGATGCCTACGTCCCCGAAACCGCGCAGAAGCTCGAGCTGTATCGGCGGCTCGCGCGGGCGCGCACGCCGGGCGACCTCGCCGCGTTCCGCCAGGAGGTCGTCGACCGGTTCGGGCCGATGCCGCCACCGGTCGTCCGGCTCGTCGAGGTCGCGGAGCTGCGGCTGGCGGCCGAAGGCGCCGGCGTGTCGTCGATCTCCCGCGAGGAGGGGCAGCTCGTCGTGCGCTTCGGCGCCGGTCTGTCGCGTGCAACCGCGATGCAGCTGCTGGGAAGCGGCGGTTTACCGGGCGTGAAGCCGTCGGAGGTCACGTTCGCCTCGAACCAGGTCCGGATCCGGCTGCCGCGGGACCCCATGAAGTCCTGGGCTCTGACGCAGGCGGTCGTCGCGCGCCTCTCGGCCGCGGCCGCGCCGGCGGGGAACGATGGACGTGGCTGACGCCGGCCACGCCACGCGAAAGCTGACACTCGAGCTCGATGTCGATTCGGACGCGGACGTCGACGCGCTCGAGGGCGCGCTCCTCGCGGCAAAGGCGACCGAGCTGGCGGAGGTCCACCGTCGCTCGGCACGCCACACGTTCGGTTACGGGAGCGACTCCGCGCGCGAGACGATGAGCGACGAGGTCGCGCAGCGGCGCCGCCGCGTCGACATGCTGCAGAAGCTGATTTCGGCGCTACAATCCGCGGCTCGCACGAGGTGATCACCATGCCGCTGTTCTTCTTCTTCCGTGTCCGGGAACGAGCGTCGTTCCCGCCCGCGACGGACTGCGCCGGGAACTAGCTGGGAGCACGTCGCCGGCTGGTACGACGGTTGGGTCGGCCAGCAGGGGAGCGTCTATCACCGCGCGCTCGCGGCTCCGGTCGTCCTTGAGCTGCTCGGCGCGCGCCGCGGCGAGTCGATTCTCGATGTCGGCTGCGGACAGGGCGTCCTCGCGCCGCACGTCGCCCGACTCGGTGCGAGCTACACGGGCGTCGATTTGAGCCCGCGCCTGATCGGTGCAGCTCGCCGGCGCCACGGTCGTCACGGTCGGTTCGTCGTCGGCGACGCGCGGCGGCTCGAAGCCGTAGTCGGGCGATCAGCGGGTGGTTATGACGCGGCGGTCTTTCTGCTCAGCATCCAGGACATGGATCCGCTCGACCAGATTTTCGCGTCGACCGCGTCGGTCCTTCGGGCCACGAGCCGCATCGTGATCCTGATGACGCACCCGGCATTCCGCCAGCCGCGGCACTCCGGCTGGGGCTACGACGAGTCGCGAAAGCTCACCTACCGGCGGATCGATTCGTACCTCACGCCGATGACTCCTGCCGAGGACTCCGCTAGGACCTCGACGGTCTCCGCCGAGCGTCGACATTGACGACAAGAGGCGCCTGGGGACCGAGCACGAGCCACGCAACCGTCGCGCGACCGTCGTCCTCCCACCACAGCCGGGTCCGGAGGAGATCGTTCGACAGTCGGGTTCCAGCGCGACGAAGCTGCCCGGCGACGTCGAGCGACCGCGGCATCGACCTGCGCGCTGGCGACCAGCGATCGTCGCGCGGAAACGGGCCGACGAGCTTACGCATGACGCTCGCCTCTGGTGGTCCGCGGGGCCCGCGTCTGTCGGGGTCGCCGGTCGATCCGGCGCTGCGCTGCACGCACGAGCGACCACGTCCTCGCGATCCGCTCCTCGGCGATCCGCAGCCGCTCGTCGGTCGAAGCGGCAAGTGCGGACATTGCGCCCGGCCCTGGCTTCGTTCGGTAGTTCATCGCGGCACCTCGGTTCGAACAGCAGGCAACGGCCCTGCCGGATCCGCGTGCCTCGGCGCCGGCGCGGTGCGATTCCGCACCACGTGCACCACCTTCCCGTCACAACGCCGCTCCCGCCACCGCCCGGATGCACCGTCCGTGTCGGTACTCGTCGGTCCGGGGCGGTTACGTCAGCTCGACTCGGTGCAATGTGTCACCAGAGGAGCGCAATGCGGGTGCAAGGTCGCGCACCGCTACGGCGAGGCCTGGCCGGCGAGCGCTCGGGCGAGAACCGCGACATCAGGACTCCCGAGTCCCGTCGCGAAGTCCCAGCCCGGTGTCGCGCGGTGCCGAAGGTTGCCGCCACGGGTGACGTCGTGGAAGGCAGCGGCGTCGGGACCATTCGCGATCTGGTAGAGCGTCGGGCCCAGGAAGCCGAGACCCCGACCGTTCCCATTGCGCGCGGCCAGCTGCGCGGCGAGCGCCGTCGATGCGGCCCAGAACGGGGCCGCGGCGCTCGTGCCACCGACGATCGTCGCGCTCGGCGTCGTCTCGCCGCCTTCGGTCGTGAAGATGACGAAGCCGCTGTCCGGATCCGCGGGGCCGGCGACGTCAGGCACCTGCCGCATCCCGTTCGAGGCATCGGTCTCGACCCCGGCGCCCGTCTGCCACGTGGGTCGCTCATTGACGGCGCTGAGGCCACCGCCGGTGCCGCCGCCCGTGAGTGGATCCTCCCAGCCCGCCTCCGTCAGGTAGGTCCGGTCCGTTCGCATCGACAGGAGCGTCCCGCCGACCGACACGACCGACGGGCTCGTCGCCGGCCACGACACGTTGACGGTCGAGTTCGCGGGGTCCTCGCGTCGCGAGCAGTACGCCCCGTTGTCGCCGCTCGCGACGAAGATCGTGATCCCGCGCGCCTCGGCTGCGCGTCGGAAGGACGGCTCCTCTGACGCCATCTCGCGGGTGATCTGCGGGGCCTCGCAGGCGCCCCAGCTGATGGACACGATGTTCGCGCGGCCGTCGGAAACGATGGCATCGAGGATCGGCCCAAAGCCGGTCTGCTGGTTCGCCTCGAAGTTGAGGATCCGCGCCTTTGGGGCGATCGACCGAATGACCTGGACGTCGAGATCGACCTCGACGGCACCCTCGCCGGGCTGGACGGGCTCGCCGACGGAAACGCGCTCCGGGAGGGGCGTCGTGATCCCGAATGCGCGGTCGAACGCCGTGACGTCCGCATCCCGGTACGTATCGAACGACACCACCGCGATGGTCTGCCCGTCGCCGTCGATCCCGGCGTCCCGAAGGGTCGCGATGTCGTATGCCGTGAGCACGTCGGAAGGTTTGAGGCCGCCCGCCGGAAGATCCGTCGCGTCGAGCGGCAGCCGCGCGCCCGCTGCCCGACGAAGGTCCGCGGCGGTCGTCGCCGGTGCGGGCCGGAGGCGGTTGGTGAGTCCGCGAATCGTCGTGACGCTCGCCGCCAGCTGCGGCGGGACCGTGACCTCGCCCACGACGCCGTGATACGGGCGTCCGGCGGGATCGAGCCGGTCGTGGATGACGACCCCGAACAGCCGGCCCACGGACCGGGCAGGTCCCTCGACGAGCAGCGCGGTTCGCTGGCGGTACCGCGTCACGACCGTCACGCCGGCGCGCTCGAGGGTCGCCACGACGCCATCGATCGCACTCTCCGGGAGGCCGAAGCGGGCGCCGATGTCATCGGCCGTCAGGAAGTGCCGGTAGTCCGGCGAGCTCGGGTCGGCGATCCGCGCCGCGGCGGCCTCGAGCTGGGCGGCGCCCGGCATTCGGAGGTCGACCGAGAATCGGATTCGCTCCGCAGCGTCAGCGGGCCCGAGGTCGCGGTCCCTCGCGCCTGCGTCGACCGCCGCGATCGCAGTCGTGCCGCCGTGGAGAGCGGAAGTGGTGGTGCCGCCGCAACCGGCGCACGCGAGGATGCCGGCGATGGCGAGAACTCCGAGGCGTCGCATCCCTCCGACGATCATGTCGCCCCCGGCCAGCTGACCGCGTTGACGAGGCTGTCGCCGAGCGTCCGGGCGGCGTCTTCGAGGTCACCCTGCGGCGTCCCCGCGCCGGGGTCGACGACGACGAGGACGAACAACGTCGAGAGGCGACCGTCGGACGCCGACAGGATGGCGGCGGAAACGGGGACCGCGCCGCCCGCGGCGCCGTCGGTCGTGCCGACGTAGACATTCCCGATCCCGGGCTGGTACCCGATCTCCGGGCCGAGGATCTCGCGACCCGGCCGGGTGTCGGCCTCGATGTCCGGAACGGTCTGGCGCAGCAGGTCCACCTCCTGCGAGACGAGCTGCTGGGGCGTCGCCTCCGATGCGGGGACGCCGCGAACGACGACGATCGCCTGCCCGGCGGAAAAGCCCATCGCGGAGATCGCCTGCGGCGACATGTCGAGCCGGATCCCCCGGCCGTCCTGCTCTCCCGCCTGCCATGCGCGTGGCGAGTACTCCAGGCCGAAACCCAGCTCCGAGCTCTGCCACACCGTCCCGAGATGGAGCGGCGGCGCGCCGGTGGGCTGCCGCGGCGGTGCGACGCACGGCTGTCCGGGGTTGGGACACGACGGCTGCCCGGGCTTGGCCTGGGTGAAGTACGACCACGCGATCGCGGCGAAGATGACGAGCAGGACGATCGTGCCGAACGTCCCGCCCAGCCCCCGACCGCCGCCCCGCGCCGCCTGATCGCCGCGCGGACGACGAGTCGGGAGTGCGAGGCCGCCCGCCGTCATCGCGCCTGCTCCCGGGCGGCGATGGTCGGGTCGGCTGCGCCGCGACCTTTCGGCAGCGCGCGAAGCGCGATCCCGCACTCCGTGCAGAACCTCGCGCGTGGCGTCGCGTGGCCGCAGTTTGCGCACGTCACCTCGCCCGCCTCGAGCGCCTCGATGGCTTCCTCCACAAGGCCGAGGTGGATGACACGCCGAAGCCAGAGCAGCGCGAGGACGGTGAGGATCGCGAGCACGGCCGCGGCGACGGCCTGCGGAAGCACGAGGCGCGCCGCCGCGACGACGACGAACCCGGCGGCGGCCACGGCGACCGCGACGGCGGGGCTGCCGATCGCGCCGAGTGCGCTGCGATCGCGAACGGGCGCCCGGTACCGGAGCCACAGTGCGCCACCGACTCCGCCCATCAGCGCGCCGGTGAGGACCGGCGTCAGGATCCCGGCGGACAGCACGCGGAGCACCCAGGGCAGGGTGGCGCCCTGCGGCTGCAGGCCGGTCCCGAGGAGCGGGACCGCGTCCGTCAGAAGCCGGGCGCCGACGAACGACACCGCGGCGACCGTCGCGAATGTCGCGCCGTCGAGAACGTCGTTGAACTTGTGGTGGCGAAGCAGGACGAGCGGTCCCGCGATCATCAGGGCGGCCTCGGCAAGGGTCAGCACGACGCCCCGGACGAGGAGCGGCGCAACCCGCACGACGTTCCCGTCGCCCGGACCAAGGACGGTCGCCGGCTCGATCGGAACAATGCGGCGGATGACGAATCCCGCCACGAGCCCGGCGACGACTCCCCATGCGACTGTCGCGAGGATGACGAGGCGCGGCTCGTCCTCGTACAGATCGACCGCGACGACGTAGAGCGTCATCAGGATCGGCACGACGACGGCGGCGGTCACCAGCGCGACCGGATGGAGCCGAAGCAGGACCAGCGCGACGAGGACCACCGCGGCGCCGACGAGGGCCAAGCGGAAGACGGCCATGTCGGCCCGCCGCAGGTGCGGGAACAGCGTCGACACCAGGGCAATCGACGTGACGCGCTCACCGGGTGCAGCCGCGTAGGAGCGCGATTGCGCGCGCCCGTCGGCCGTCGCGGCGAGGGGTTCGCCGCAGCTCGCGCAGAACGCGCGAGCCGGAACCGCGACGCCGCAGCGTGGGCAGTCGAGGATGGGCGGCGACGTCACGGGGCGGCGGCGAGTGCAGGCTTCAATGCTGTCTCCGGGGGCGAGGGGAGGACGCGTCGGGCGCGGGCTGGCTGCCATCGTCGCGGCTGCCGCGTCGAGCGTCGATCGGTCGCCGGCAGGCGGGCTATCACCGCGCTCGCAAGTCGCCCACGGTGCGGCGTGACGCCTCGTCGCGGACGATGCGCGACCCGCCCGTTCCTCGCACGGTTGGCTACATCGGCGAGCCGCCGCGTCATCGAGCGCTGGCCGGGACGTAGCGACCGTTCGAATCTGCAACACGCCGCGCCGTCCCTGTCGCGACGGTGCGGGGCTCCGGCTTCGACAGTCGCCCGATGCGATTCGTTCGTCCCGCCTCGCTCGCCACGCTCGCCTCGACGCTGCTGACGATCGCCGTTCTCGCGGCCGCTGTAGCACGTCCCGGCAGCGACACACCGGCAGTCACGCCGACACCGCTCGTCATCTCGAGCTCGCCGCCCGCCGCCGCCCGATTGCCGACGAGCTTGCCTACACCACCCGCGACACCGCGGCCCACCCGGACGCCGGGCTCGACCGCGACACCTCACCCCGCCCCATCTGCCGCGCCGTCCGACATCCCGAGCGAAATCGCCCGGAACGGCCCGCGGACGCGCGTCGCGACACGCGTCGTGATCGACCGTTTGGGGATCGACCTCCCCGTCGTCGCCGGCAGACCCGAGTACCCCGCGTGCAACGTCGCGATGTACCTCCGGGCGTTCCGACAGCCCGGGCAGGGCGGCCCGACGTACCTGTACGCGCACGCGCGGACCGGCATGTTCCTCCCGTTGCTCACGCAGTCGCGGATCTCGAACGGCGCCGGAATGCTCGGGATGACCGTCCGGGTCTTCACCGGCGACGGCGTGGAGTGGACATACCGGATCGATCGCGTCTACCGGCACACGACATCGCTCGCCCGTGTCACCGCCCGTGGCGGGGAGCGGCTCTGGTTGCAGACGTCGGAGGGGCCGCACGGGACGATCCCGAAGCTCCAGGTGACGGCGCGCTATGCATCGCGGTCGAGCGCGTCGTACGCGGCTTCGCACCCGTTGCCGCGCCCGATCCGCTGCGGCTGACCGTCGTCCCGCGGTCAGGCCGCGTCGATCGCCGGCGGCCCGCTAGCCGCTAGGCTTCTCGCCCGTGCCATCCGCCGCCCCGACCTTCCAGCCCGCGGACGCCGGCCTGTGGTCGCCGCGCCATCGCGCGCTGACCGTCGGCCTCGTCCTGACCGTCACGCTCGTCGCCTTCGAGGCGCTGGCCGTCGCGACGATCATGCCGATCGTCGGCGCGGAGCTCGGCAAACCGAATCTCTACGGCTGGGTCTTCACGTCGTTCTTCCTCGGCAGCCTGCTCGGGATCGTCGTCGTCGGCGGCGTCATCGACCGCGGCGGGCTCGTTCGCCCGTTCCTCGCCGGGTTGATCCTGTTCTCGATCGGCCTCGTGGTCTCCGGGTTGACGCCGTCGATGGAGGTCCTCGTGGCGGGACGATTCCTCCAGGGCCTTGGCGGCGGCGCGATCCCGCCCATCGCGTACGTCGCGATCGGGCGCGCGCTCCCGGAGTCGCTGCGGGCACGAATGTTCGCCACGATGTCGACGGCATGGGTCCTGCCCGGCGTCATCGGACCCGCGATCAGCGGGATCGTCGCGCAGACGATCCACTGGCGGGCCGTCTTCCTCGGCCTGCTGCCGCTCATCCTCATCGCCGGGGCGATGACGATCCCTGCAATCATGGGGTCGGTCCCGGAGCCCCGAAGCGACGTCGACGTCGATGCTGCCGACGCCGCCTCATCCGAGATGCGCCGCCGGCTCCCATGGGCCCTCGTCGTAACGATCGGCGCGGCCCTCATCGTGGCCGGCCTGACGGACGCGCGTCTGTTCCCGGGCGGCCTCCTTGTCGTCGCCGGCGTCGGGGTCGGGGTCCCCGCGTTTCGCCGGCTGACGCCGCCCGGGACGCTGCGCGCGGAGCGGGGGCTGCCGGCCGCGGTGCTGCTGCGCGGGATGCTGACGTTCGCGTTCTTCTGTGCCGATGCGTACGTTCCGCTCGCCCTCGTCCGGTGGCGCGGCCTCGATGCCGCGACGGCGGGGATTGCGCTGACGTCCGCGACGCTCGCCTGGACCGCCGGCGCGTGGGTCCAGGCGCCGCGCTTCACGCGGATTGGGCCGCGGCGGTTCGTCGCGATCGGGTTCACGACGGTCGCGCTCGGCGTGCTGGGCTTCAGCGTCGTTCTCAATCCCGCGGTCCCGGTCGTCGTCGGCTTCGTGCTGTGGGGCGTGGCGGGCTTCGGGATGGGGCTGTCGTACTCGCCACTCTCGCTCGTCGCGCTCGCCGAGGCGCCGCCCGGCGGCGAGGGGACCGCCACCTCGGGGCTGCAGCTGTCCGATGTCATCGGGACGGCGCTCGGGACGGGCGTCGGCGGCTCGATCATCGCGGCCGGGAATGCCGCCGGGCTGGAGCACTGGGTCGGGCTCGCGGCCGCGTTCGGTGTCGGCGTCGTCGTGGCAATCGTCGGCGCGGCGCTCGCACGCCGGCTGCCGGGTCCGCGGCGGCGCGCGGCGTAGTCACGACAGGGAGCAACGGCGTCGCTGCGGTAGACTTCCCAACTTGCGACGGAGCCCCACCGTCGTGCCGCAAGCCCCATGGAGGGCCCCGAACCGATGTCCGCCGAGGACCTTCGGACAAAGATCCGCGAGATCCCCGATTTCCCCAAGCCCGGGATCCTGTTCTACGACATCACGACGCTGCTCAAGGACCCTGCGGCGTACAAGGAATCGATCGACCTGATGCTCGCCCCGTACAAGAACGAGCGGGTCGACATCGTCGTCGGGATGGAGTCGCGCGGGTTCATCTTCAGCTCGCCGATGGCGTACCAGCTCGACGCCGGCCTGGTGCCCGTCCGCAAGCTCGGCAAGCTGCCCGCGGAGACGATCACCGTCGAGTACGCCCTGGAGTACGGCTCGAACACGCTCGAGATCCACCGTGACGCGATCGAGCCCGGCCAGCGAGTCCTCATCGTCGACGACCTCCTCGCGACCGGCGGGACGGTCAAGGGGACGATCGAGCTCGTCGAGCGGCTCAAGGGCGAGGTCGTCGGGCTCGCGTTCCTCGTCGAGCTCGAGTTCCTCAAGGGCCGCGACCGCCTCGAGGGTCGCCAGGTCACGAGCGTCATCAAGTACTGACGCCGCGAGGTCCAGGTTGTCCGACACTGTGAATCCGTCGCCGAGCCCCGACTCGACGACGCCGGCTGAGCCGGAGATGACCGGCGCCGACCTCGCCCGCCGGCGATTCTTCCGTCGCTTCGCGAGCGACGTCGTCGGGACCGCTGCGACGATCGCCGGGGCGGCGACCGCGCTCCAGCGGGCCTCGGCGGAAGCGGCGAGCTCGATCCTCGACCCGGAGCGCGCGGCGGAAACGTTCGCCGCGAACGGCCACTCTTCTGCGGAACCGGGGCCGGCGGAGGCGAGCGGCCCGCCGACCGGGTTCCGCACGCCGTTCCGGTTCGCCTCGGACGAGCTGCTCATGGTCATCGACCAGCGGCGTCTCCCCGAGGAGCTGCACGAGTTCCAGGTGCGGTCGGCGCCGGAGGCGATCTTCGCGATCCGCGAGATGATCGTGCGAGGCGCGCCGGCGATCGGGCAGGTGGCGGCCATCGGGCTCGCATTGACGGCTGCCCGCGCGACGGATTCGCTGCCGTTCGCCCGCCGTGCGACGATCCGCGGCGCGGCGACCGGCCTCATCGCCGCCCGACCGACGGCCGTCAATCTCCGCTGGGCCGTCGACCGCTTGATGGCGCGGTACGACGCGCTCGACGACCTCAACGTCGGGGGCGAGGTGATCGCCCGAACGCTCCGCGACGAGGCCGACGCGATCGTCGCCGAATCGACCGCCGCCCACGGCCGTCTCGCCGACTTCGGGCTCGCTGAGCTGCCGCCGACCCCGGACCGGCCGCTCCGCGTCCTGACCCACTGCAACACCGGGCCGCTCGCGTGCGGCCAGTTCGGCACGGCTCTCGGGATCGTCCAGGCCGCCCACCACGCCGAACGGCCCGTCCACGTCTGGGTCGACGAGACGCGGCCGTACCTCCAGGGCGCGCGTCTGACCGCGTGGGAGCTCCAGCAGGCGGGCGTGCCGCACACGCTGATCGCCGACGTCGCTGCGGGCTTCCTCATGGCCCGCGGCGAGGTCGACGCGGTCCTCGTCGGCGCCGATCGTGTCGCCGCCAACGGCGACACCGCGAACAAGATCGGGACGTACACGCTCGCGGTCCTCGCCGCGCGGCACCGGATTCCGTTCTACGTCTGCGCGCCGGTCAGCACGATCGACCTCGCGACGGAAGACGGCGCGTCGATCGAGATCGAGGAGCGACCGGCGGAGGAGGTTCTCGAGGTCCGCGGCCGGCTGATCGCACCACCGGGAACGGACGCCCGAAACCCCGCCTTCGACGTGACGCCCGCGGAGCTCATCACGGCGATCGTCACCGACGAGGGATCGCTGCACGCGCCCTTTGGACCGGCGTTGCGCGACGCGACTGCTCGTTCTGCGGCGCGCCGGGCAGCAACGACCGCGGCCGCCGCGGGCGCGGCGGACGCCGTCCGAGCGGCGGGCTGATGGCGACGGTCGCCCTCGCGCGACGCGACCGAGGCGTCGTCGCGCGGACGACGGCGGACCGATCCCTTGTCCGCGAGTTCCTCGAGCAGGACCGGCTCTTCGCCGCGTACGCGATCTGCGACCTCGAGGACAGGGAGTACCCGCGAACCCGCTGGGCGGCCGCCTGGGCAGGCGACGACCTCGTCGCGATCGGGATGGAGTACTCCGGGCTCACGCCGCAGCCGCTCTTCCTCATGGGGCGCAACGACGGGATCGAATCGATCCTGCGCGACGTGCTCCGGCCGCGTGCTGCGTACCTCGCGGCGCGGACCGAGGCGATGCCCGCCGTCGAGGCGCTCTACCGCGCGGACCCGGGGCCGCAAATGGTCCGGATGTGGGTTGACCGCGTGCGCTTCAAGCCGTATCCCGCGGACGTCCGCCGGCTCCTGCCGATCGAGATCGGGGAGCTGAACCGGCTCTACCAGCTCGGCTTCGCGTCGTGGCTGCCGTCGTCGGCGATCGCCGAGGGCGTCTACTACGGGATCCGCGTCGGCGGTCGGCTCGTCGCGGCCGCGGGCACGCACGTCATCTCGCCCCAGGCACGGCTCGCGGTCGTGGGCAACGTCCTCACGCATGTCGAGCATCGCGGCCGCGGGTACGCGACCGCGGTAACCGGCGCCGTCACCGCGGAGCTCCTGCGAAGCTGCGATCACGTCGTCCTCAACGTCCGCGCCGACAACCCGCCCGCGCTTCAGGCGTACCGTCGGCTGGGTTTCGCGGAGCACGTCAGGTTCGAGGAGCGCCTCGTCCACCGCCTCGCGACGCCGTGGTCCGACCTCACCGGACCGATCCGCCGACTGTTCACCACCCGCAGGGAGACACCCCGCTCATGACGACGTCCGCCAGCGACACGGCCGCGACCTCCAACGGTACCGACGGAGCCGGGCTGCCCGATCACGACGTGACGAACCTCGGTCTGGCCGCCGAGGGGGTACGGCGCATCGAATGGGCCGAGCGCGAGATGCCGGTGCTCCGGCTCATCCGCGAGCGATTCGAGCAGGAGCGGCCCCTCGACGGGATCCGGATCGGTGCCTGCCTCCACGTCACGACCGAGACGGCGAACCTCATGCGGACGCTCAAGGCCGGCGGCGCGAGCGTCGTCCTCGCGGCCTCGAACCCGCTGTCGACGAAGGACGACGTCGCGGCCGCGCTCGTCGCGGAGTACGGGATCGGCGTGTTCGCGCGGCGCGGCGAGGACCGCGACACGTACTACGCGCACCTCAACAGCGTTGCCGACACGCGGCCGCAGCTGACGATGGACGACGGCTGCGACCTCGTCTCGCTGCTCCACAGCGAGCGCCCGGAGCAGGTCGACGACGTCCTCGCCGGCACCGAGGAGACGACGACCGGCGTCATCCGACTCAAGGCGATGGCCGCAGACGGTGCCCTTCGGTTCCCCGTCGTCGCCGTCAACGAGGCGCAGACGAAACACCTGTTCGACAACCGCTACGGGACGGGGCAGTCGACGGTCGACGGGATCCTCCGCGCAACGAACCTGCTCATCGCCGGGCGGAACGTCGTCATCGCGGGCTACGGCTGGGTCGGCAAGGGGATCGCGTCGCGGATGCACGGTCACGGCGCGCACGTGACGATCATCGAGGTCGATCCCGTTCGTGCGCTCGAGGCGCTGATGGACGGCTTCCAGGTCATGACTGCCGGGCAGGCGGCCGGGTGGGGCGACCTGTTCGTGACTGCGACCGGCAACGTCAACGTCTTCCGCCGCGAGCACTTCGCGTCGATGAAGGACGGCGTCGTCATGGCGAACAGCGGCCACTTCGACGCCGAGCTCGACCTCAAGGCACTCCGCGAGATGGCCGAGGGCCACGTCCGCGAGGTCCGCGAGAACGTCCAGCAGTTCGACCTCGGCGGGAAGTCGATCAACCTCATCGCTGAGGGCCGGCTCGTCAATCTCGGCGCGGCCGAGGGCCACCCGGCCGCCGTGATGGACATGAGCTTCGCCAACCAGGCACTGTCGGCTGAATACGTCGCGCAGCACCACGCGGAGCTGGAGGACCGCGTCTACGTCGTTCCC
>DATFPL010000164.1:0-12041 GCA_035264845.1 Candidatus Limnocylindrales bacterium
CCATGTCCGACCCGCTCAACGGCCGCGACCGAAACGGGTCGTACCGCAACCAGATCGATGCCTATGCCGCGAACACCTGTGCCGACTACCCCGCGCCCGACGATGTCGCGGACTACACGAAGCTCGCGGACGCCATCCGCCGCGACGCCCCGCATTTCGCGGATTTCGCGGCCTACAACGATCTCGTCTGCGCCTTCTGGCCGGTCCCGAGCCTCCGCGCGCCGCACGCCGTGACGGCCGCGGGCGCGCCACCCATCGTCGTCATCGGCACGACCGCCGACCCAGCGACGCCGTATGCCTGGGCCGTGTCGCTCGCCCACGAGCTGTCGTCAGGCGTGCTCGTCGAGCACCGCGGCGAGGGGCACACGTCCTTCGGCACGAGCCTCTGCGTCGAGCGCGTCGTCGAGGCCTACCTGGTCGACCTCACGGTGCCGACCGACGGGTTGAGCTGCAACTGACGGCGGCGATAGACGCGGGTCGAATCGGGTTCGGCCCGAACTCGTGTCGCGCAGCGGCGGGGTCAGTCGCGCCGGGCGCCGACGACGAGCAGCAGGAACGACGTCTCGATTACGTCGACTCCGGCGATGACGAGGGCGATGACGATCGGCAGCGGGTGACCGATCACCCAGCCCCCGGCGGCCGCGAACGCGGCGACCGCCAGGAACACGAGCCGGACGCCGCGGACCATGGACCGCATGTCGGCCGCATCGATCGCTCGTGGCGCCTCGACGCCCGCTCCACGGCCGGGATCACCGAGCCGCCGGAGCGCCGCGACGAGCAGCACGACACCGAGGACCGCGGCTGCGCCGACGAGCGCGGCGCGAAGGAGCGCCGGGGGCGTGACGACCGCGTCGACGAGCCGCGCGTCCCATCCGAACAGCGTCCCGACGACGAGCGCGGCGACACCGACCGCGAGTGGCAGCAGATCCGACGCGCCCGCAGCTCGTCGCTCCGTCCGGGCCATCGTCAGTCGGGCGTAGCGGGCGCGGGCGTTTCGGGCTTCCGCGCGACGACCCACAGGAACCGCGCGTCGTGCCGGTCGCCGGGCTCCGCGAGCACGTCAGCGGACTCGATCTCCATCCCGGCAGCCTCGACGAGCCGGCGGTTTCGCTTCGCGCTGAAGTGGCTGAAGTACATGTCGACGCCCAGCCAATCGCGCTCCACGCCGCCCGGGTCGTCCTCGACGCCCATCGACGCGACGAAGACGCCGGCCGGGCGAAGCCACGAGGTGATCCGCCCGAGCAGAGCCGCGTGCTCGTCGCGCGGCACGTGGGTGATCGAGTAGAACGCGACCACCGCGTCGAAGGTCGACGGTGCCAGCTCGAGCGTCGTCATGTCGCCCTGGACGAACGTGGCAGTGGGGACGTTGGCGCGAGCGAGCTGGATCTGCGCGCCCGAGATGTCGACGCCGGTGACGCGGCCCTTCTCCGCGAGCGCGGCCGTCATCGGCAGCCCAGCTCCGCAGCCGAGCTCGAGGATGTCGCCGCCGGGCGGAATGCGATCCAGCGCGGCGCGGAGGGCGCGAAGTCGCGTCGCCGAGGGCCGCAAACCGCTCCATTCGAGGTACCGGCGCGCAACGATGTCGTAGCCCGCGGCGACGACGCGCTTCGCGTCCGCGTCCGCGGCGGGTGCGTCGTCACCGGGAGAGGTCACGCGACGACCTCCACGTCGACCTCGTAGGTCTCGCCGTCGACGATCCGCCAGGCGCGGACGGAGGGCACCGATGGCGCCGCCACAGTCATTTCGTCGGACGAGAGCGACACGAGGATGTAGAGCGCATCCGGATACTGCGCCGCGCCGACGTCCGTCGACGATGGCCGCGCCGGCGTGTGCGTGTGGGAGTGGACGATCGCCCAGAAGGTTTCGCCCGCGTCGTCGGTCTCGACGGTCAGCCGGAGCAGGTCCGCGGGGTCGACCTCGTAGCGGAACCGCGACGCGGCCGCGTTCCGTGTCGGCTCCCAGCGGATGGGTCGACCGCCCTCCGCGGCCGGGGCATCGCCGATGACCACGCCGCACGCCTCGTTCGGCACCTCGGCGCGCGCGTGGTCAATCATCGCCTGGACGATCGTCGCGGGGACCTGGACGGCCGCCGGCCCCGGATGCGCTGCCCGCCGGCTCTCCGCTACCACCAGTTGACGCCGCCCTCGAGGTCTCCCTCCATCTCGTCGAGGTCGCGGCTGTACGTCCCGGCGGACAGGTACTTCCACCCGCCGTCGGGGAGCAGCGCGACGATCGAGCCGGACGACATCTTCGCGGCCTCGCGGGCCGCGGCGACGAGCACTGCGCCGGACGACGGCCCGGCGAAGATCCCCTCGCGGAAGACGAGGTCACGAAGGCCGGCGATCGCGTCGCGGTTCGAGACGAGGTACTTCGCGTCGAGGAGCGCGGGGTCGAGGATCTCCGGGATGAAGCCCTCGTCGAGCGACCGCAGGCCCTGGACCGCCTCACCGGGGAGTGGCTCCGCGGCGACGATGCGAACACCGGGCTTGTGCTCGCGGAGGTAGCGCGAGACGCCCATCAGCGTCCCCGAGGTGCCGAGGCCCGCGACGAAGACATCGATCTCCGGGCAGTCGGCGAGGATCTCGGGACCAGTCGTCTCGTAGTGGGCTCGGACGTTCGCCGGGTTTCCGTACTGATATGGCATGACGAACCGCTCGTCCTTCGAGACGAGGTGCTTGGCGAGGGCGATCGCACCGTTCGACCCGAGCTCGCCGGGCGAGTCGATGACCTCGGCGCCGAAGAGCGCGGCCATCTGGCGCCGCTCGTTCGTGACGTTGTCCGGCATGACGAGCGCCACGCGGTAGCCCTTCCGCCGCCCGATCATCGCCAGCGCGATGCCGGTGTTCCCGGAGGTCGGCTCGAGGATGATCGAGTCCGGGCCCAGGAGGCCGCGGACCTCGAGGTCCTCGACGAGGTACTTCGCGACGCGGTCCTTGACCGACCCCGTCGGGTTGAGCATCTCGAGCTTGGCGAAGATGCGGACCGCGGGATTCGGCGACATCCGCGGGATCTCCACGAGCGGCGTGTGCCCGATCGCCTCGAGGATGTCGTCGTACCGGCCGCCGTGCGGCGCGAGCGCTTCGTGCGCGCGCGCGTGCGCGGCATGCGCCTCGACCGCGCGCGGGCCGAGCGCCGCGCGAACGATCGCGGGCTTCGGAAGCGCCACGGAGCTCAGCCGCCCGCCATCGCGGGCAGGAGCCTGACCTCGTCGCGCGCGGCGACCGGCGTGTCGAGGCCGTCGAGGTAGCGGACGTCCTGCCCGTTGACATACACGTTGACGAAGCGGTTCAGGTCACCCTCGGTCGTCAGGAGCTGCGAGCGGAGGGCCGGAAAACGACCGACGAGCCCGTCGACAAGCTCGCGAACCGTCGCGCCGTCGAGCTCGACCTGCTTCTCGCCACCGACGGACGACCGGAGGACCTGCGGGATCCAGACCGCGCTCATGCGCGCGCCTCCGGGGCACCGAACCCGGCGACGGAGCCGAGCACGAACGGCTGGTCCGCGCCGACAGTCGCGACCTCGAGCGGACGGCCCGCCTTCCGCGCGGCGACGGCCGCATCGGAGCAGACGGGGCAGTTCGGGTCGCGCTTCAGCTTCAGCTCCGTGAACGTGGCGTCGAGCGCATCGAAGAGCACGAGTCGGCCGGCGAGCGTCTCCCCGATCCCGAGCAGGAGCTTCAGGACCTCGTTCGCCTGCAGCAGCCCCATGATCCCGGGCACGACGCCGAGGACGCCGGCCACGGAGCAGCCGGGCGCGAGCTCCGGCGGCGGCGGCGTCGGGTAGAGGCACCGGTAGCACGGGCCGTCGTACGGCTGGAAGACCGTCAGCTGGCCCTCGAACCGGAAGACGCTTGCGTGGACGACGGGGATGTTCGCGGCGACGGCGGCGTCGTTGAGCAGGTAGCGCGTCTCGAATGTGTCGGTCCCGTCGAGGATGACGTCGTAGCCGTCGATGATCCGGTCGACGTTGTCGGCGACGAGCATCTCCTCGTGGCCGACAACCTTCACGTCGGGGTTGAGGTTCTGGATCGTCCGTCGCGCGGACTCGACCTTCTTCTCGCCGATCCGATCGGTGCCGTGGATGACCTGGCGCTGGAGGTTCGAGACGTCGACGACGTCGAAGTCGATGATCCCGAGCGTCCCGACGCCGGCGGCCGCGAGATAGAGCGCCGCCGGCGACCCGAGCCCGCCGGCGCCGATGAGCAGGACCTTCGAATCGAGCAGCTTCGCCTGGCCCTCGGAGCCGACCTCCGGGATGAGCAGGTGCCGGCTGTAGCGCTGCTTCTGCTCGTTGCTCAGCGTCACGGGCGACGTCCACGCCAGCCCTTCGGACTTCCAGCCCTGGAAGCCGCGCGCCATCGACGTGACGTTGGTGTAGCCCATCTCGCGGAGCGTCTGGGCAGCGAAGAGCGATCGGACTCCGCCCGCGCAGTACGTGACGATGGGCGCGTCACGGTCAGGCACCGCGGCCTCGATCTGCTGCTCGATGTAGCTCTTCGAGATGTGGACGGCACCCGGGACGTGGCCCTGGTCCCACTCGCTGTCCTCGCGGACGTCGACCAGCGTCGCCTCGCCGCGCTGGCGGATCGCATCGGCCTGCGGCGGGGTGATTTCGGGGATCTCTGAGCGCGCCTCGCGGAGGAGGTCGGCGTATGACTTCGGCATCTGGTATCGAATGACTCCGGTGGTCGACGTGCTGTCGCCGGTGGGGCGGCAGGGCGGGTGGGCGGTGGATGGGCGTCGGCGTCAGCCCGACGGAGAGGAGCCGGCGGTCACGCCGGCCGGCGACACTCGCAGGACCGCCGGACAGCCGTCATTCCTGGGCCTGCGCGGGCGACGCGTCCATGTCGCCGATCGCTTCCTTGAGCGTGTCGAGCGACAGCATCGCGCACTTCAGGCGGGCGGGGCTGATGTCGATCCCGAGGAGTTCGAGGAGATCGTCGGCGCGAAAGGCGGATACGTCGGCAAGCGGCTTGCCCTTGATCTCGTCGGTCAGCAGCGACGCGCTCGCCTGGCTGATCGCGCAGCCGCGGCCGGTGAACCCGACCCGGTCGACGACGCCGTCCCGGACGCCGAGCATCATCGTGATCCGATCGCCGCAGAGCGGGTTCGCGCCCTCGTGGCTCGCCGTGGGCGCCTCGATCACGCCGAAGTTGTGCGGCCGCCGGTAGTGCTCGAGGATGTAGTCGCGGTAGAGATCGTCCATCGGTTCCGAATCTAGGTGAGAGCGGCGAGGATGCCGACGACGATCGCGACGAGCAGTCCGGCCCCGAACAGCCGAAGGCAACCCTCTGTCACCACCGTCACGCCTCCAACGCGCGCCTGCCCGGTAATCCCGAGCAATTTCGTCGGGATTGAATCTAGGCCCGATCGCGCCGCTCGTCAACGATGAACCGAGCGCGAAAGAGTCAGCCCGCGAAGAGGCGCTCGACCTCCTTCAGGCCCTCGATCAGCGCGTCGATGTCGTCGCGGGTCGTGTAGACGTTGAAGCTGGCCCGGGCCGTCGCCGCGAGGTCGAGGCGCTCGTGGAGCGGCATCGTGCAGTGGTGGCCGGCGCGGACCGCGATCCCGAACCGGTCGAGCACCTGCGCCACGTCGTGCGGATGGACGCGCGGCACGTTGAACGGCACGACGCCGCCACGCAGCCCGGGGTCCAGCGGGCCGTAAAGCTCCAGATCGGGCAGCTCGCGCGGCAGCGCCTCGAGGGCGTACTCGAGCAGCTCCCGCTCGTGCTCCCGGACCCGGCCCATGCCGAGCGTCATCAGGTAGTCCGCGGCCGCGCCCATCCCGATCGCCGCGGCGATGTCGGGCGTCCCGGCCTCGAACTTCCACGGGATGTCGTTCCAGTCGCTCCGCCGGAGATGGACCTCCCGGATCATCTCGCCGCCGGCGAGGAACGGCGGCATCGCCTCGAGCAGCTCGCGTCGCGCCCACAGCGCGCCGGAACCCGTGGGGGCGAGCATCTTGTGGCCGCTGAAGACGTAGAAATCCGCGCCGAGTGCCTGGACGTCGACCGGAACGTGCGGCACCGCCTGCGCACCGTCGACGAGGACGAGGGCACCCGCCGCGTGGGCCATCTCGACCATCTCGGCAACCGGGTTGATCGTTCCGAGCGTGTTCGAGACGTGGGTGAATGCGACGAGCTTCGGCTTCAGGCGGAGGAGCACCTCGAAGACGTCGAGCCGAAGCAGGCCGTCGTCGGTGATCGGGATGAACTCGAGATCGGCGTCCTTCTCCTGGACGAGGAGCTGCCACGGCACGAGGTTGGCGTGGTGCTCCATCTCGGTCAGGACGATCGCGTCTCCGCGCCCGATGTTCTTCCGACCCCACGAATAGGCGACGAGGTTGATCGCCTCCGTCGCGTTGCGCGTGAAGACGACCTCGTGGGCGTCCGGCGCGTTGATGAACCGCGCCGCGAGCGCGCGGGCACGCTCGTAGGCCGCGGTCGAGCGTTCGCCGATCGTGTAGATCCCGCGATGGACGTTGGCGTTGTACTCGCGGTAGTACTCGTCGAGCGCGTCGATGACCTGCTGCGGCTTCTGGCTCGTCGAAGCCGAGTCGAGGTAGACGAGCGGATGGCCCTTGACCTCCGTCTGGAGGATCGGGAACTCGCGGCGGATGGCTGCCGCGTCGAGCCGGCCGTCGCGGATTCGGGGATCGTCGGCGCGCGTTGTCTCGCCGACCGCGCCATCCGCGGCCCGAGGCTCGGAGGTGATCGTCATCGGGCGCCCCTTGCGCCGGTCTCCGCGGGATGCCGCGCCGCAGCGCCGCCTTCCTCGCCGGGAGCCTGGGGGACCGCGAGCGCCTCGTCGGGCAGCTGTGTCTCGAGCCCCGCCTCGCGGAGGATCGGACCGTAGCCCTCGTCCTCGAGCCGGAGCGCGAGGTCCTTGCCGCCGCTCTTGACGATCCGGCCCTCGGCGAGGACGTGGACGACGTCAGGCGTGATGTAGTTCAGCAGCCGCTGGTAGTGGGTGATCAGCAGCACGCCCAGGTTCGGGTTGAGCATTGCGTTGACGCCCTCGGCGACGATCCGCAGCGCGTCGATGTCGAGCCCCGAGTCGGTCTCGTCGAGGATCGCCATCTCCGGCTCGAGGACCGCCATCTGGAGCATCTCGAGGCGCTTCTTTTCGCCGCCGCTGAAGCCCTCATTGACGTACCGCGTGGCGAACGTCTCGTCCATCCTGAGGAGCGCCATCTTCTCGCGCATCTTGTTGCGGAAGTCGCGCATCGAGACGCCGCCCTTCATCGGGTCGGTCGGGTCGACGTCGCCCGCCTTGTCGATGCCCTGGAGCTTCGCGTTCAGCGCGCTTCGAATGAACGACGCGACGCTCAGGCCGGGGATTGCGGTGGGGTACTGGAAGGCGAGGAAGAGTCCCAGCCGGGCCCGCTTGTCCGGCGACAGCTTGAGGATGTCGCGGCCCTTCCAGTGGATCTCGCCACCCTTGACGACGTACGCCGGGTGGCCGAGCAGGGCGTAGGCGAGCGTTGTCTTGCCGGAGCCGTTCGGGCCCATGATCGCGTGGACCTCGCCCTTGCCGACCTCGAGGTCGATTCCGCGGAGGATCTCGCGCTCGGGGTTGGCGATCGGCGCGACACGGAGGCCGCGGATGACGAGGTGCTGGTCGTTCGGGTGCTTGCCGTTGGCGCTGTCTGAAGTCACGAGTTCGAAAGTGCTCCGTGAAGGGTGGTGGCGGGCTCGATCGGCCCATCGAGGTTGACGATCCGCTGAGGGACCAGGTCGGCCAGGGTCATGCCGTCGAGCGCGCCCGCGATCGCGTCGCGGACGCGGACCCACAGGACGTTGACCGTGCACCGCGCCGACCGGTCGCAGGTGTTCGCGTGCTCCGGATCGTCGCTCGCGCAGATCATCGGCGCGATCGGGCCCTCGAGGGCGCGAAGGATCTCGCTCATCCGGATCGTCTCGGGCGGTCGGGCGAGCTGATACCCGCCATGGGCGCCGCGGGTCGACACGACGAGGCCGACGTCGCGGAGGCTCATGACGAGCTGCTCGAGATACGCGCGGGGGAGATCCTCCTCCGTCGCGATCTCGGCCAGGCTCGCGGGACCGCTGCCGAAATGACGACCGAGCTGGACCATGAGCCGGACGCCGTACTCCCCCTTCGTCGAGAAGGCGACGGCGCCGGAGCCGTGGAAGCTCGGCCTGGTGCTGGCGGGCTGCGTCAGGGTGGTGCCCTCAATCCCGAGTGATTTCGTCGGGATTGAGTCTAGGCGCGGGTTCTCGCGGCGTCAACGACGGGCGGTGCGCGGCTGAGACACGGTCGAGTTGCCATACTCCGCCGATGACGACCGACGTGACGACGAACCTCCTCGAGGATGCGCGCGATGTTCTGCCGGAGATCGTCGACATCCGCCGCCGACTCCACGCGGAACCCGAGCTCGGACTGCAGCTGCCGAAGACGCAGGCCGTCGTCGCGGCGGACCTCGAATCGCTCGGGATCGAGGGACATCGTGGGCGTTCGACGACGTCGGTCACCGCTTTCATCGACGGCGCGAGGCCCGGCCCGACGATCCTTGTCCGCGCCGACATGGACGCGCTGCCGCTGACCGAGGAGACGGGTCTCGACTTTGCGTCCACGGTCGAAGGCCGCATGCACGCCTGCGGCCACGACACGCATGTCGCAATGCTCCTCGGCGCGGCGCGGCTTCTCATCGACCGGCGTCGCGACTTCGCCGGCCGCGTGCTCCTGATGTTCCAGCCGGGCGAGGAGGGATTCCACGGCGCGCGGTACATGCTCGACGAGGGATTGCTCGACGAGCAGGGCGTCACCGGCGCCTTCGCGCTCCATGTCACGACGCATTACGCGAGCGGCACGGTCAACCTGAAGCCCGGGCCTGAGATGGCGGCCGGTGACACCATCCGGATCACGGTTCGCGGCCGCGGCGGGCACGCCTCAGCGCCGCATGCAGCGGCGGACCCGATCACGGTGGCCGCGGAGATCGTCCTCGCGCTCCAGGTGATGATCACGCGACGGGTCGACGTGTTCGATCCCGCGGTCATCACGATCGCCAACATCGCCGCCGGCACGACGACGAACATCATCCCGGAGACAGCGTTCATCCAGGGCACGATGCGGACGGTTTCCGAGCAGACCCGCGTCGCTACGCGCGAGCACGTTCGTCGCGTTGCGGCCGGGATCGCCGCCGCCCATGACGTCACCGCGGATGTCGAGATCGAGCCGGGCTACCCCGTGACCGTCAACGATCCGGCGTTCGCGGAGTTCGTCGAAGGGGTCGCGGCGGAGCTCGTCGGCGCGGAGCAGGTCGCCCGGATGCCGGCCCCGATCATGGGCGCCGAGGACTTCTCGTACGTCCTCCAGCGCGTCCCGGGCGCGATGGTCTTCCTCGGCGCGCGGCCGGCCGACCTCGACCCTGCGACGGCGCCGCAGAACCATTCGAACCGGGTCGTGTTCGACGAGGACGCGATGGCGGTCGGGAGCGCGCTGTACGCTGCCGTGGCGCTTCGGCACCTGGGGCGCTGAGCGCGAGAGGGAGACAGGATGGCGGGGAAGACGACGGGATCGGAGCGCGCGGCGAAGCCGAAGGCCGTGGCGGCGAAGCCGCCGCCCGCGGCGGCAAGAAAGCCCACGATCAAGGCGGCGCCGAAGCCGGCGGCGAAGCCGAAGCCGGCCGCGGCTGCCAAGCCGGCGCCCGCGGAGCGGAACGCCGCGGAGGCACCGGCAGCGGCCGCGTCCGGCGAGCCCGCGGCGGCCGCCGACGCTGCTCCGCCGGCCGCGGAAACATCGCAACCCGCGCCCGCCACATCGGACGACCAGCAGGCGCGCATGCGTGAGGTCGCGAAGCGGCTCCGCGAGGAGCGCGAACAGGTCGGCAAGTCGCGCGAGCAGGCGCAGCGCCGCCAGCGCTAGTCCCCTCGCCGGCGCAATTTGCCAGATGTTCACGGCGCGGCGCCTTGGGTCGAGCTGAATCGTCGCAGAGCGCCGATTTCGGACGATTCCGGGCGTTCTCTGCAATGAAGTAGCCGCTACGGGCTAACGGGTCCCGCCGTGCCGCCAACGATGGCGTCCTCGACGTGAGTCGCGTGAACGTTTGGCAAGTTCGGCCGCTCGCGGTCCGTGACGCGGCGCGGCGCCGGCTCGATCCGCGCGCGGCGCCGGCGCGCCTCGTGCCGCGGCGACGGCCGCTGCTAGCATCGGCTCGTGAGTGGGGCGCGCTATGACTTCGTCATCGTCGGCGGCGGATCGGCAGGTTGCGTGCTGGCCAGTCGCCTGTCGGCCGATCCGTCCGTGCGCGTCCTCGTCCTCGAGGCGGGCCGACCCGACTTTCGCTTCGACGTCTTCGTCCACATGCCGGCGGCGCTGACGTTCCCGATCGGCAGCCGCTTCTACGACTGGGGGTATCGCTCGGAGCCTGAGCCGTTCATGAACGGCCGGCGCGTCTACCACGCCCGCGGCAAGCTCCTCGGCGGGTCGAGCTCGATCAACGGGATGATCTTCCAGCGCGGCAACCCGCTCGACTACGAGCGCTGGGCAGCTGATCCCGGCATGGACACGTGGGACTACGCCCACTGCCTGCCCTACTTCAAGCGGATGGAGAACTGCCTCGCCGCGGACCCGGACGATCCGTTTCGCGGCCACTCGGGTCCACTCGTCCTCGAGCGCGGCCCGGCGTCGAGCCCGCTCTTCACGGCGTTCTTCGAAGCAGTCCAGGAGGCGGGCTACTCGCTGACGACGGACGTGAACGGCTACCGCCAGGAGGGCTTCGCGCCGTTCGACCGAAACATCCACCGCGGGCGCCGGCTCAGCGCGGCACGCGCCTATCTCCACCCGGTCATGCGCCGGCCGAACCTCACCGTCGAGACGGGCGCGCTCGTGACTCGCGTCGCCTTCGACGGGACTCGCGCGACCGGCGTCGACTACGTGGGGCGCGGCGGGGTGCGACGCGCGGAGGCGGGCGAAATCATCCTCGCCGGCGGCGCGATCAACACGCCGCAGCTGCTCCAGCTGTCGGGGATCGGGAACGCCGCGGAGCTCGAGGCGCTCGGCGTCGCGGCGGTCGCGAACCTGCCCGGCGTCGGCATGCACCTCCAGGACCACCTCGAGGTCTACATCCAGTACGGCTCGAAGCAGCCCGTATCGATGCAGCCGTCGGCGACGCAGAAGTGGCGCCGCCCGTTCATCGGGGCGCAGTGGCTGTTCCTGCGGCGCGGCCCGGGCGCGACGAACCACTTCGAGGGCGGCGGCTTCGCGCGGTCGAACGAGGACGTCGAGTACCCCAACCTGATGTTCCACTTCCTGCCGCTCGCCATCCGCTATGACGGAACGGCGCCGGCCGGCGGCCACGGCTACCAGGTCCACGTCGGGCCGATGTACTCGGACGCGCGCGGCTCGGTGAAGATCGTGTCGACGGACCCGAAGGTCCATCCGGCGCTGCGGTTCAACTACCTGTCGACGGTGCAGGACCGCCGCGAATGGGTCGAGGCGATCCACGTCGCCCGCAGGATCCTCAACCAGCCGGCGTTCGGGCCGTACAACGCCGGCGAGCTGTCGCCGGGGCCTTCGGTCGACACGGACTCCGAGATCCTCGAGTGGGTGGCACGGGACGGGGAGACGGCACTCCACCCGTCGTGCACGGCGCGAATGGGGACCGACACGAAGTCCGTCATCGACCCGCTCACGATGCGCGTCCACGGCATCGAGGGGCTGCGAGTGGTCGACGCGTCGGCGATGCCGTACGTCACGAACGGCAACATCTACGCGCCGGTGATGATGCTGGCCGAGAAGGCCGCCGACCTCGTGATGGGCAACACGCCGCTCGCCCCGGAGCCCGTCGAGTTCTACCGCCACCGCCGGGCGAAGATCGCGGCGATGCTCGCCGCGAACGCCTGACCGCGCTGGTTCGGCGCCGCGCGGCGCCGCTCGCAGGGCACACGACAGCCGTCGCGGCCGCCGTCACCGCTGCGATCGCGTTCGTCGTGTATGCGCGGACGCTGCTCCCCGGGATCGCCTTCGGCGACTGGGGCGAGATGCAGGTCCAGCCGACGGTCCTCGGGATCGCCCACCC
>DATFPL010000165.1:0-1913 GCA_035264845.1 Candidatus Limnocylindrales bacterium
ACCGACTGGACCTATCTCCGGTTCCACGAGGGCCGCTCCGCGCCGGCGCCGTGCTACGGCGGCGCGGCGCTCGCGGCGTGGGCGCGGCGCCTCCGCGAGACGTGGACCGCGGACGAGGAGTGCTGGGTCTACTTCAACAACGACCCACGCGGCTGCGCGCCGCGCGACGCGGCCCGGTTCGCCGGGGCGGTCCACCGCGCCGGGCTTCGGCCCACGCGCGTCCCGACCGTCAGGAGCGTCCGCGCGGGCTAGACTGACGGTGGAGTCGGTACGAACGTCCCGTCGCCCCGGGTACCGATTCGTTCTGGCATCTCCACGCCGGGCGAGCGATGCTGACCGCCTGTTCGGGGGCACGAACATGCCGCTGCGCGTCGAGGCGTACACGACAGGGGGGATCCTGACGGGCGTCGTATCGCGCCCGGGTCACCTCCGTGAGGTCCTCGAGGGCGCGCCGGAGCTCCTCGTCGAGGACGCGTCCTGGGCTCCGATTGACGGATCGCCTCCCAGCTCCGGTGGCAGCCGCGAGATCGCGATCGACGATCTCGTCGTGGCCGTCGGCGACGACGAGCAACCCGGTCCGGTCCACGCCGCGTGGCACGCGCTGCGCCTCGAAGCGGGCCCGTACGTCGTCGACGGCGAGCTCCCCACGCTGCCGGGCTTTGATCCCGGGCGGGCGCTGACTCGGCCGACGGGCTCATTCGTGCTCCTGCGCGACGTCAGGATCTCCCTGCTCGGGAACGCCGGCGCGGGCGAGAACACGCACGAGGTAGCGCTCGTCAACCGCTACTCGGTGGATCGCGTCGACGCCGAGCTGATGCTCGGGTTCTTCTTTCCGGGAGCACACGTACCGGCCGCGCCCGCCGTTGAGCCGACGACCGTCGTCGCCGAGCCCGTGGAGGTTTCGACGGGGCCCGGGATCCTCCAGCCGGCCGCGCCCGCGGTCGCGGCCGCCCGGCGGGCGCAAACGGCAGTCGTCGCGCCGAACCGGACGAGACCGACCGAGATTTCGTAACGGCGCCCGCGAGGTGCCGCGCCGGCCGCTACCGGCGGCTCGTCGCTCCCGTTCGCCGCACGACCTTGCGGTGCGGGTGGTGCTCCCGATCGGGCTGCCGACCGTGGCCGAGCGGCCGCGGCTCCGCGTTGCGGTCGGGGATGAAGCCCTCCTCGACGGTCCACGGAATGGCCCGCTTCAGCAGCCGCTGGACGCCGCGAAGGAGGTCGACCTCGTCGATCGACACGAGGCTGATCGCGTCGCCACTGAGCCCGGCGCGGCCCGTTCGGCCGATCCGGTGGATGTAGTCCTGCGGGTTCCACGGCAGCTCGAAGTTGACGACGTGCGGGAGCTCCTCGATGTCGAGGCCGCGTGCGGCGACGTCGGTGGCGACCAGGACGCGGATCGTCCCGTTCTTGAACCCCTCGAGCGCCCGCGTTCGTTCGGGCTGGGTCCGGTCGGAGTGGATCGCCACGGCCTCGAGGCCCTGGCGGTCGAGAACCGAGGCGAGCCGTGACGCCGCGAGTTTCGTCCGGGTGAAGACGAGGACCTGTCGCAGGTCGTGCTTCCGGACGAGGTGCGCGAGCAGCGCTTCCTTGCGGTCGCGGTCGACCGGGTAGACGAGCTGGCGGACGCCCTCAGCGGCCGTATTGCGCGGCGCGACCTCGACAGTCGCAGGGTCGTTCAGGATCGTCGAGGAGAGGCGCCGGATGTCGTCGGAGAACGTCGCCGAGAACATGAGGTTCTGGCGACGCTTCGGGAGGAGCTCGATGATCCGCCGAATGTCCGGCAGGAACCCCATGTCCAGCATCCTGTCGGCCTCGTCGAGGACGAGGATCTCGACGGCCGACAGGTTGACGGTCTTCTGCCCCACGTGGTCGAGCAGCCGACCGGGCGTCGCGACGAGGATCTCGACCCCGCT
>DATFPL010000166.1:0-9827 GCA_035264845.1 Candidatus Limnocylindrales bacterium
GAGATCCAGCCGTCGAGGCACCGCCTGACGCTGCCGCTCGGCGAGGGTGCGACGGACGAGACGGTCCTCGCCGGAATCTCGAAGTCGACGCGCCAGCGGATCCGCAAGGCGGAGCGCGAGCAGATCACGGTCGTTCGGCACGACGCGCGAGCGTCGGCGGGCGTCGGTGACGGGTTCCGGCCGCCGGCCGAATCGTCCTCGGTCGCGCTCGACCGCTTCTACGACCTGCTGCTCGACACCGCGGAACGGCGGCACTTCTCGTTCGGCCCACGCGGCGATTTCGTGGCCTGGTGGTCGCGGGCGCTCGCCGCCGGCCACCTCGTCTATCTCGAGGCGCGAGCCGGCGGCCCGCACGGCGATCCGCTCGCCGGCCTCGTTCTGTACCGCCATGGCGGCCGGCTGTCGACGGTCCACTCCGGCGACCTCGAGGTCAGCCGCCGAACGCACCCCGGCGCGCTCCACCTCCTCCGCTGGCGCGCGATCGAGCTCGCGATCCACGAGGGGTGCACTGAGATGGACCTCGGCGGCGTCGACGTCGCCGGGGCGCGGCGGGAGCCGGCCGAAGGGGAGCCGATGTACGGGCTCTATCAGCACAAGCTGTCGTTCGGGGCGCGCTGGCTTGCGCTGTCCGGGGCGCACGAGCGGGTCATCCGGCCGAACCGCTACCGCGCCGGCACGCTCCTGTCGCGCGCCACGCGCATCGGCGAGATCGCGGTCTCGCGGATCGCGAGATGACGGCGCCCGCGCCGACGGTCGCGGAGCTGCTCGCCGCCGCGGAGCCGACAGAATCGAAGTCTCTCGCCGGCCTTGTCGAGCGGCTCGAGCGCGAGGGCCGCCTGCGCGGCGCGCGCGACGGTGGGCGTCCCATCGGGCCGCGGGCACTGGGAAATTTGGCGGCGCGGGGGGTCACGAACGATTCCCGGCACGCCGGAGCCGGCGCGATCTTCGTCGCCGTGCCGGGCGGCCACGTCGACGGCCACGAGTTCGTGGCGTCCGCCGCGTCGCGGGGAGCGGCGGTCGCGATCGTCGAGCGCCCGGTCGAAGACGTCGCGATCGCGCAACTCGTCGTCGACTCGAGCCAGCGGTCGCTCGCCGCCGCCGCGTGCTGGTGGTACGCGGATCCGAGCCACGAGCTCGGTGTCGTCGGCATCACCGGCACCGACGGCAAGACGACGACATCGTTCCTCGCCGTGGCGGCGCTCGAGGCTGCCGGCGTTGCGAGCGGGCTGATGGGCACCGTCGACACGAAGATCGGGCGGGTCCGCGAATCGAACCCTGAGCACGCGACGACGCCGGACGCACCGGCCCTTCAGCTCGCGCTGCGGGCGATGGTCGTCAACGGCAACGCGGCCGCCGTCGTCGAGACCACGTCGCATGGCCTGGCGCTCGACCGCGTCGGCGGGGTCGCGTACGACGCGGCGATCCTGACGAACCTGACGCACGAGCACCTCGAGTTCCACGGAACGTGGGAGGCGTATCGCGACGCGAAGCTGTCGCTGTTCGAGCGCCTTCGTTCCGGGCCGGCGAATCCCGTCAAGCACTGGCCGAAGAGCGCGATCGTCAACGTCGACGATCCGTCCGCGGGGCTGTTCGCTGGGGTCGCGCAGGAGGCCGGCGCGCGCGTCGTGACGTACGGCACCGATGCGTCGGCCGATGTCCGGGCAGGCCGCGTCGAGGAGGACGCGCGGCGACTCCGCATCTCGTACACAGGACCGAGCGGGGCCGCGACACTCGAGCTTCATCTCGCCGGACGTTTCAACGTCCACAACGCGCTCGCGGTCGTCGCGCTCGGGGAGGCGCTGTCGCTCGACGCCGCGGCCGTTCGCGCCGGACTCGAGGCCGTCGACGGGGTGCCGGGCCGGATGGAGCGAATCGAGGTCGGCCAGCCGTTCGGTGTCGTCGTCGACTTCGCGCACAGCCCCGCGTCGCTTCAGGCCGTCCTCGACGTGCTCGCGCCGTCGGCGGCTGCACGCGGTGGCGAGCTGATCGCGGTATTCGGCTCGGCAGGGGAGCGGGACACGGCGAAGCGCCCGGTGATGGGCCGGGTCGCGGGCGAGCGGTGCCGGCTGGTCGTCGTGACCGACGAGGACCCCCGCGGCGAGGACCGCGAGGCGATCCTCGACGAGATCGCCGCGGGCGCACAGGCGGTCGGCAAGCGACGCGGTCACGACCTCCTCGTCATCGCCGACAGGCGCGACGCCATCGACGCCGCGTTCGAGCGGGCCCGACCGGGCGACGTCGTGCTGCTCGCGGGCAAGGGCCACGAGCGCTCGATTTTGGGCCCCGACGGCGACACGCCGTGGAATGAGCGCCAGGCGGCGCTCGACGCGCTGGCCGCGCTCGGCTATTCGGGCGGCGACGCGCGCTGACCGATGCGCGGCTGCCTGTCGGTGCTCGTTCTCGGGCTCGTCTTCGTCCTTGTCGTGACGTGGTTCGCCGGACCGCCGCTCGCGGGCGCGATCGTCGAGCGCGCGCTTGCCGGGAGCGGGTTCGCGGGTCGTGCGACTTCGGTGACGGTGACAGCCGATCCGCCACTCGAGCTCCTCCTGGGACACGTCGACCGGCTCGACGTCCGGTCGCGCGACGCCCGGATCGGTCAGCTCGACGCGCAGCGGCTCGCGGTCTCGCTCACCGACGTCGATCTTCTCGCGCGCCGCTTCGGCCACGTCGATGGGCGGCTCGACGGCGTCGCGCTGCACGGGGCCGACGGCTCGACCGTCGACGCGCGATCGATCCGACTCCTCGGTCCCGCGACCGACGCAACGGCGACCGTCACGATCGCGGGGAGTGTGGTCGAGACGCTCGCGCGCGAGGCGATCCGCACGCAGATCGGGCTTGCCGCGAGCGAAGTCACGCTCGTCGCGCCGGATCTCATCCGCTTCAACGTGGCCGGGATTCCCGCCGAAGGGCGGTTCGAGGTCGACGGCGCGGGCGCCCTCTACGTCGTGGTGAGCATCGTCGGCCACGCCCGGTTCAAGATCGTCGAGGCGGGCGATCCGCTACGGCTCCGTTCGGCGGTCGTGGACGGGTCCGACGTCGTGCTCGTCGGGACCCTCGACGTCGCGGCCGGCCTCGCGCCGTAGCGCTTCAGCCCGCGGTGGCAGCACCGCCGCCATCGCGGCGATAGACGACCTCGCCGCCGAGAACCGTCATCCACATTCGCAGCTCCCGGACGCGCTCTGGCGTCGATCCCATGAGGTCGCCGTCGACGACGGCGAGGTCCGCGAGCTTGCCGGGCTCGATCGAGCCGATGCGGTCCTCCATCCGAAGCGCCCGCGCGGCGTTGATCGTGTGTGCGGCGAGGGCCTCGGCGACGGTCAGCTCCTGGTCGGCGCCGACGTGGACACCCGACGGCGTGACGCGGCTGACGGCCGCCGTGATCGTGTCGAGCGGGCGGTAGCTCTGGACGAACGCATCGCTGCTGATGACGACCGGGATGCCGGCCGCGAGCTCTTCCCGGAGCGGATTCGCGCGCTCGATCCGATCGCCGAGCTGCTCTCGCCAGATGTCGCCGAGCTCGCGGATCGACCCCGGCTGCGTGACGGGGATCATGCCGAGCCGCGCGATCCGGGCGATGTGGTCCGGCGTCGGCCACGTGCAGTGCTCGATCCGGTCGCGGTGATCGGCGTCCGTTCGCCGCGCCGGGCGGCCTGACCCGCGGGCGGCCTCGACGCCGTCGAGCATGATCCCCATCGCCCGGTCGCCCATCGTGTGGATCGCGAGCTGCCAGCCGGACGCGGCAGCACGGACGAGGAGATCACGCAGCTCGGTTGGCTCGTGGTACAGCGTCCCGGCGAACTGGCCGTCGCGTCCCATCGGCCGGCTAAAGACGGCTGTGCCCCCGGTGATCGCGCCGTCGGTGTAGAACTTCATGCCCGCGATCCGGAGGCGGTCGTCGCCGAGCGGCCCGGCGATCCCGACCTCGTCGAACGCATCGAGCTGCGACGAGAGCGGCAGGCAGACGGTCCGGATCCCGAGCACGCCGCGGTCGCGCGCGGCGCGATACGCACGCATCTCGCGCGACGTCACCTGCGGGTCGCAGATCGTCGTCAGCCCAGCTTCGAGGTAGCGCGACGTGCCCTCTTCGAGCATCGCGACCATGTCGTCGAGCGGCACGTCCGTGTGGAAGTTCGGGCCGTGGCTGCCGATGTCGACCGACAGCTGGAGCACGAGATTGGTCGCGGTGTCGCGGAGCAGACCGGTTGGCCGGCCCGCGGCGTCGCGCTCGAACGATCCACCGACGGGATCGCGGACGTCGTCGCGGATCCCGCGCGCCTCCATCGCGCGCGAGTTGACCAGCGCGTAATGGCCCGATACGTGGAGGATGACGACCGGGTGATCGGACGTCACCTTGTCGAGGTCCCAGCGCGTCGGCCGATGGCCGTCCTCGAAGCGCGTCCAGTCCATCCCGAACCCGCGAACCCACCGGCCCGGCTCCGTCCGTTCCGCCGCCGCGTCGACGAGCGCCATCAGGTCGGCGACGGAATGGACCGACGGATCGCGCGCGTCGATCGCCGAGAACGATTCGGCCGTCGACAGGAAGTGGTTGTGGGCGTCGATGAAGCCGGGGACGAGCGTGCGGCCACCCAGATCGACGATGCTTGCCGCCGGCCCGACCGCGGCGCGCGCCTCGGCCTCGCTCCCGACCGCGACGATCCGCTCGCCGCGCAGGGCGACGGCGTCGGCCGCGCGCACCGGACCCGTGACGGGCACGACGCGGCCGTTGATGAAGATCATGCCGTCGCTGGCGGTTGCCATCGGGACTCCTGAAGTGGCGCCGCGTGCTTGCGCCGTCGCTCAAAGGTGGTACAAGTGTCGGCGATGCGATCGGCCCGGGGAGGGCGTCGTCCCGCCGAGCGGGAGTCGCGGCCGTGCCGACGCACCGAGGAGGATAGCCGTGAGCACCACCATCAAGCGCCTCGCGGCGCTGCTCGCCTGTGGATCGTTCGTCATCGGCTGCTCGACCGGCGGAGCGCCGGCGACGGCGTCCCCGCCCGCCTCGCAGGCAGCGGCGAGCGCACCCGCAGCTTCGAGCGCCGCGCCCAGCGCGTCGTCCATCGCCGCGCCGACGTCGCTCATCAAGCCGGGCGAGCTGTCGAACTGCGTCGACATCGAGTACTCGCCGATGGAGTTCTTCGATCCCGCCGCGCCGACGACACCCGTTGGCTTCGACGTCGAGTCGTACCAGGCGGTCGTCAAGAAGCTGGGCCTGACCGAGAAGATCGTCAACACGGGCTTTGACGGTCTGATCCCCGCGCTCCAGGCCGGCCGATGCGACATCGTGTGGACGGCCCTCTACCTGAACGAGACGCGCCTCAAGGTCGCGGACGGCGTGCCGTACTTCAAGTCGAGCCACCAGGTGATGGTCCCCGCGGGCAACCCGAAGGGCATCAAGTCCGAATCCGACCTGTGCGGGAAGACCATCTCGATCCAGAGCGGCGGGCTCGTCGAGGAGGCCTCGAAGGCGGCCAGCGACAAGTGCACCGCGGCGGGGCAGCCGGCGATCAAGATCCAGGGCTACGCGAAGGTCCCCGACGAGCTGCAGCAGATCGTCATCGGCCGCGTCGACGCGGTCTGGGAGACCGATACCGGCGTGGCGGACTTCCGCCTGAAGAACCCCGGCAAGTACGACATTGCGTACACGGTGCCGGGCGACTTCCAGTACGGCGTCTACTTCGGCAAGGGCAAGACTGACGTGGGAACCGCCATCACGGCGGCCCTCAAGGCGCTCAAGGACGACGGGACGCTCGCCGGGATCGCGACGAAGTACAACCTGGATCCCGCGAACCTGGAAGTGATCAAGTAGCGCCAATCCGTAGCGCCTGACCCTGGGCGGGGCAGCGGATGGAGTTCGATCCGAAGGTCTTCTTCGATGCACTGACGTCGCCGGCCTTCCGTGAGGGCGCGATCGTCGCGATCCTCCTGACGACCGCCGCGCAGCTTACGGCAGTGGGTATCGGGCTCGTTCTCGCGGCAATGCGCGAGAGCGGCAACGTCCTGCTGCGCGGGGCAAGCTGGACGTACGTCTGGGTCTTCCGCGCCATCCCGACGCTCGTCCAGCTGTTCTTCGTCTGGAACGCGCTGCCCCAGTTGTTCCCCGCGTTGCGCGAGGAGTGGTTCTCGCCGTTCCTCGCGGCGTGGGTCGCGCTGTCGATGAACGAGGGCGCATACATGGCCGAGATCACGCGCGGCGGGCTGCTCGCAATCGACGAGGGGCAGAAGCTCGCCGGCAGGGCGCTCGGGATGAAGCCGTGGAGCGTGTTCCGACGCGTCACGCTGCCGCAGCTGATCAGGGTGATCATTCCGCCGACTGCGAACGAGTTCATCACGATGCTGAAGGTCACCAGTCTGGCGAGCGCAATTTCGCTCCAGGAGCTGCTGACCACGACGCAGCGGAACATCTCGATCACGTTCAAGTTCGCCGAGTTCTACGCGGCCGCGGCCATCTACTACCTCGTCATCGTCAGCATCTTCATGGTGGTGCAGAACTGGCTGGAGCGGCGGTTCCGCTGGACGTCGCAGGGCCGCGCGGTCGGCGTGGTCGGCGGGCTGACAGGGCTGGGCGGGCGGTGACGTTCGAGCGACAGATCCTCGACGACGTGTCGCGGCCGCCGGCGGCAGCCGGGCCGCTCCTCGAGGCCGTCGATATCCACAAGCGCTATGGCCGCAACGAGGTGCTGCGCGGCGTGACGTTCGAGGTCAGGCGCGGCGACGTGCGGGCGGTGCTCGGGCCATCGGGCTCGGGGAAGAGCACGATGCTTCGCTGTCTCGCGCTGCTCGAGCCCGTCGACGGCGGCGAGGTGCGACTGGAGGGCCGGCGGCTCGGCGTTCGCGACTCGCGCGGCCGTGTCGTCGCGCTGGCCGAATCGCAGCTCGCCGCACAACGGTCGGACATCGGGATGGTGTTTCAGAAGTTCAACCTGTTTCCGCACCTCACGGCGCTCCAGAACGTGATGCTCGGGCTCACGGAAGTCCGTCGGCGACCGAAGGCCGAGGCGCGCGACCGTGCCGCCGACATGCTCGCCCGCGTCGGCCTGTCCGACCGCACGCGCTTCTACCCGAGCGAGCTATCCGGTGGCCAGCAGCAGCGCGTCGCCATTGCCCGCGCGCTCGTCATGGGCCCGAAGGTGATGCTGTTCGACGAGCCGACGTCGGCGCTCGACCCGGAGCTCGTCGGCGAGGTCCTCGTCGTGATGGAGGAGCTGGGACGAGAGGGGATGACGATGATCGTCGTGACTCACGAGGTCCGCTTCGCCCGGCGCGCCGCCTCGCTTGTGACGATGATGGACGAGGGGCAGATCGTCGAGGACGCGCCGCCCGACGAGTTCTTCGACCACCCGAAGCACGACCGGACGCGGCGGTTCCTCGAGGCCGTCCACTAGCCGAGCCTCCGGAAGGCCGAACGGGCCATCGAGAGCCGCGCCCACCCGCTGATATCCTGTTCGCACATGGCGACACCGCGCACGAAAACCGAAGATCGAGCGCCCGCGAAGCGAGGACCACGCCGCGCGCTGGCCGCCGTTCGGGCGGCGGTCGGGCTCGAGCCGGACCTCAACGAGCTCCGTTCGGCGCTCCTCGCCACCCTCGCCCGCCACTACCCGCAGGCGGACCTCGACGCCGTCGGGCGGGCGCTCGACCTCGCGGTCGAAGCCCACGCCGGCCAGCGTCGGGCGTCGGGCGAGCCGTACGTCGTCCACCCGATCGCGTCCGCCCAGATCCTCGCCGACCTGGGCCTCGACCCGGTTGCGATCGAGGCCGCGCTCCTCCACGACGTGCCGGAGGACACGGAGTACAGCCTGTCCGACATCGAGGAGCGGTTCGGCGCGGAGGTCGCCCGGCTCGTCGACGGCGTCACGAAGCTGTCGAAGTTCTCGACCCATACCCACGAGCAGCAGCAGGCCGAGAACATCCGGAAGATGTTCCTGGCCATGGCCGAGGACATCCGCGTCGTCCTCATCAAGCTCGCCGACCGGCTCCACAACATGCGGACGCTCGGTGCGCTGCCGATTGAGAAGCAGCAGCGCATCGCCCGCCAGACGATGGAGATCTACGCGCCGCTCGCCGAGCGCCTCGGGATCTGGCAGATGAAGTGGGAGCTCGAGGACCTCGCCTTCAAGGCGCTCGAGCCGGAGCGGTTCCGCGAGCTGGCGCGACTGCTCGACACGCGGCGCAAGGGCCGCGAGGGCTACATCGAACGCGCGATCGCGGAGCTCGAGCCGCGGCTGCGCGAAGCCGGCATCGAGGCCGATCTGCAGGGCCGACCGAAGCACATCTTCAGCATCGACAAGAAGATGCAGCGCAAGGGCGCCGAGTTCGGCGAGATCTACGACGTCTACGCCATCCGCGTGCTCGTCGACGAGGTCAAGGACTGCTACGCGGCGCTCGGCATCGTCCACGCACTGTGGCGTCCGATTCCGGGCCAGTTCGACGACTACATCGCCGTCCCCAAGAACAACCTCTACCAGTCGCTCCACACCGCCGTCATCGCGCTCGACGGGAAGCCGCTCGAGATCCAGATCCGGACGCACCAGATGCACCAGGTGTCGGAAGTCGGCATCGCCGCGCACTGGCGCTACAAGGAAGGCTCGAAGAGCGACCGCGAATACGACGCCAAGCTCGCCTGGTTGCGCCAGCTCATGGACTGGCAGCGCGACGTCAGCGACGCGACGGAGTTCGTCGAGGGCATCAAGCTCGACATCTTCCAGGACCAGGTCTTCGTGTTCACCCCGAAGGGCGACATCAAGGACCTGCCGGCCGGCGCGACGCCGCTCGATTTCGCGTACCGCATCCACACCGACGTCGGGCATCGGACGATCGGCGCAAAGGTCAACAACCGGCTCGTCCCGCTCGACTACCGGCTGAAGAACGGCGACATCGTCGAGATCGTGACGACCAAGGGCGAGCACGGCCCGTCGCGCGACTGGATGAACGTCGTCCGAACGTCGCACGCTCGGGAAAAGATTCGCCAGTGGTTCAAGCGCAAGGACCGCGACGAGAACATCGTCCACGGCAAGGAATCCCTCGAGCGCGAGCTCCGGCGGCTGGCGCGGACGTCTTTCTCGGCAGTTGGCGGCGACCGCATCGTCGAGGTCGCGCGGCAGTACAACTTCGAGCAGGTCGACGACTTCTTCGCGGCGATCGGCTACGGCGCGATCAGTGCGCAGCAGGTCGTCATGCGACTCGGCGTGGTCGACGACGGCCAGACGGCGCTGCCGACGATCGCGCCCGTCGCGCCGGCGCGGACGGGCGGCGTCCGGGTCAAGGGCGTCGGCGACCTCCTCGTGCGATTCGCCAGGTGCTGTCATCCGATCCCGGGCGACCCGATCGTCGGGTTCATCACCCGCGGCAAGGGCGTCACGGTCCATCTCCACTCGTGCCCGACGGTCATCAACGAGCGCGAGATCGGCCGGCTCATCGAGGTCGAATGGGAGGCGGCGCCCGCCGAGACGTACCCGATCGCGATCCGCGTCGAGGCCTACGACCGGACGGGGCTGCTCAACGACATCACCCAGGTCGTCGCGGAGAACAAGGTCAACATCGTGTCGGCGGCGGTGTCGGTCAACCTCGACCACACCGCGATCGTCATCGCGACGCTCCAGGTCTCGTCGGTTGCGCAGCTCGCCCGCGTGATGAGCCGCATCGAGCAGCTCAAGGACGTGCAGTCAGTTCAGCGGGATCTCGGGTAGCAGGGCAGCGGCGTCGTCGCGCCGCGTCGCCGGCACCGCGCCCCCCGGCACCACGCTCGCGGCCCCCGCCGCCGCTCCCGGCGCCGCTCTCGCCGCGGCGGCGCGGCACGGCTCTGGGGCGCCGGCCACCGCGCTCGCGGC
>DATFPL010000167.1:0-2962 GCA_035264845.1 Candidatus Limnocylindrales bacterium
CTCGTCGCCGAACGCCGACGTCTGGAACGGCAGCGACGCGATGAACCCGACGATCAGCGCGACGAGCGCGACCACGCCGGATGGCAGGCGTGCGAAGTCGACGAGACCGCGCACGTCGAGCCGCCGCGGCCGCCCGCGAAGTGCCCAGTCGACGAGCACGACGCCGGCCCACGGCGTGACCCAGTAGAGGATGAACAGGAGGTAACTCTCGAACTTCGCCGCGAGGTCACCCGCGTTCAGGTACAGCGCGAACAGGAACCCCAGCACGGCGACCGCGACGGCAGAGTAGACGCGGGGGACGCGAGCGCCGGCGGCCTGAAGCGACAGCGAGCCCGTGTAGTCGTTCATGGCGTTGACAGCGACCGTCCCGATCGCGATGGCGATCATCGCCAGCGCACCGAGCAGCCCCTTGCCGAGGATGTCGTTGATCGTTCCGACGGCGGGCCCGGCCGCTTTGTCGGCGACCGCGAGGCCGAGAATCTCGATCCAGCCCGCGGACAGCGTCAGCCCCGCCACGGTCCACCAGAAGATTCGCGGGCGCGATGCATCGACCGGGAGGTAGCGGCTGTAGTCGGACGCGTACAACGCCCACGCGACGACGAAGCTCGCGACGATCGCCGTGTACAGGACGAACGCGCCGATCCCGTCGAGGCCCGTCATGCCATCCGCGCGACCGGTACTGGCCTGCCCGATGATCGACACCGTGAGGATGGCGAACATCACGCCGAGCACGATCGCCATGTACCGCTCGAACGTATGAATGGCCTCATAGCCCACGACGCCGAGGAGCCCCTGGGCGACGACGATGATGAGCAGCGAGATCGGGAACGGCAGCCCCGTCAGCAGGGTGATCGCCGCCGCGCCGAAGACGTTGTTGACGCCGTCCCAGCCGATGCAGCTGAGCCAGTTCAGGAAGCCGGGAACGACAATGCTCTTGCCGAATGGCAGCCGCGCGAGCGGCATCTGCGCCATGCCGGTCGCGGGTCCCATCGTTCCGAGGGCGCCGACGAGGACGGACCCGATGAGGTTGCCGGCGATGATCGCCAGGACGCCGGTCAGGAACCCGACCTGCAGGAACTTCGCCGCGGCAAGCGTCCCGATGAAGAACGCCGCCGGGACGAGGTTCGGGGTGAACCAGACGGTGAAGATCCGGCCGACCGAGCCGTAGCGTGCGTCCTCGGGAATCGGCTCCATCCCTCGGGCTTCGATCGACAGGTCGCCCTCGTGCGTCGGCATCCCTTCGCGAGCGACCACGCCTGTAGTCATGCCTCCACTCCTTCCGGTACGAGACGGGACGATGGTTTCGTGTACGTCACCTCCCGCGTCGAGCCGGCGTCGTGGACGACGCTCCGTGCGGGTTGGGTCTCGGCGACGACGCGGCCGTTGCGAACCACCCAGCGAGCGGCGGGCCGCAGGCGGATCGCCTCGGCCTCGTCCTCGCAGTCGAACACGACGAAGTTCGCCGGCAGCCCCTCCTTCACCCCCCAGGGAACCTCGGCCGCACGCGCCGGGTTCGTCGTCACCATCTCGAACGCACGGTACAGCTCCGTGCGGCCGGTCATTTGCGCGACGTGGACGAGCATCGACAGGGCATCGAGCATCGACCCGCGCCCGAGCGGGTACCACGGATCCATGATCGAGTCGTGGCCGCAGGCGACGTTCACGCCGGCCGCGTCGAGCTCCTTCACGCGCGTCATGCCGCGCCGCTTCGGGTACGTGTCGAAGCGTCCCTGGAGGACGATGTTGTCGAGCGGGTTGGCGACGATCGTGACTCCGGCGCGCCTGAGGATCTGAAGCAGCTTGAAGGCGTAGGCGTCGTTGTACGAGCCCATCGCTGTCGTATGTCCCGCGACGACGCGGCCCTGCATGCCGTCGCGCATCGTCCGCGCGGCGACGACCTCGAGGAAGCGCGAGTGCTCGTCGTCCGTCTCGTCGCAGTGGAGGTCGATCGGTGCGCCGGTCTCACGCGCGAGGTCGAAGATGAAGTTGACCTCCTCGACGCCGTCCTCGCGGGTCCACTCGTAGTGCGGGATGCCGCCGATCACGTCGCACCCGAGCCGCATCGCCTCGCGCATCAGCTCCTTGCCGTCGGGGAACGACAGGATCCCGTCCTGGGGGAACGCGATCAGCCGGAGGTCGACGATGTCGCGGACCTCATCACGGAGCTCAATGAGCGCCCGGAGCGCGGTGAGCGACGGGTCGCAGACGTCGACGTGGCTGCGGATCAGCCCGGTGCCCTGGGCGACCTCCCAGCGGATCGCCTCTCGCGCACGTGACTTCACGTCCTCGTGGGTCAGCGACGGCTTCCGCTCCGCCCACGTGAGGATGCCCTCGATGAGGGTGCCGCTCTCGTTGTGCCGCGGCTCGCCCACCGTGAGGACCGCGTCCATGTGAACGTGCGGGTCGACGAGCGGCGGGGAGAGGAGGCGGCCTTCGGCGTCGAGCTCGGTGTGGTCGCCGGCGGGAATCGTGCCGCGCCCCGCGATCCGGTCGATCCGCGCGCCGTCGACGAGGACGTCGACGGGTTCGGGGCGTGCGCCACCCGTCGGATGCAGTCTCGCGTCGCGGACGATCAGTCCCATACCTGCGGCCAACCACCTCGTGCGGGGACGTGACGGGAGGCGGACGGAAGTCGACGATCGGCGTCGACGCCGCAGTGTGGTTCGGCGCGCGCTACCGCGTCAAGGCAATTCCGGTGTCAGTCGGCCTCGACGACGAGCGCGCCGACCATCCCGTACGCCTCGTGCCCCGGGAGGTGGCAGACGTACGTCAGCGCCGTCGGCGCATCGAACGTGATCGTCGTGCGCTTCGTCGCCCCGGCATCGATGGAGACCTCCGTTGGCCGCGACGCGTGGTACGGCTCCCTGCCCGTCCGATGACCCTCGTGCACCGCCGCGTCGCCGACGATCCACTCGTGGTCGATCGGGTCCTCGTTCACGATCACGAACGTCACGGCGCGTCC
>DATFPL010000168.1:0-7085 GCA_035264845.1 Candidatus Limnocylindrales bacterium
ACGGGCCGGATCGCGGTACGTCGCCGTGGACCGCGTCGGAAATCACGCGAGTGACTGAGATGGCGCACTCCCGGGGCGCGAAGGTCACGGCGCATTCGAGCGACCTCGCGGGTGCGCGCGAGGGCGTCGCGGGCGGCGTCGATTCGATCGAGCACGGCTTCGAGCTCGACAGCGATGTCGCCGCGGAGATGAAGCGCCGCGGCACGTTCCTCGTCTCGACACTCGCCGTCATGCGCTCATGGCGAACGTTCGGGGCGACGACGACGATCCCGCGATTCGCGAGCGACGAGGGTCGGGAACGCATCGCCGCGCGCCAGGACCGCGCCGACGAGAGCGTCCGCATCGCACGAGTCGCCGGCGTCGCCATCGCGGCCGGCACGGACTTCGGCGGCGGCTCGCTTCGCGCGAACCAGCTCGCGTGGGAGGTCGAGGCGCTCGTCGCCGCGGGTCTCGAGCCCTGGGAGGCGCTTGGCGCAGCGACGTGGCGCGGCGGCGAGCTGCTTGGCGAGGGCGGCGCGGGGACGATTCGCGAAGGCGGACCGGCGGACTTCTTCCTCGTCCACGGCAATCCCCTGAGCGACCCCGCGGCGCTGTGGCGCGTCTGGCGGGTCGCATGGGCCTGAGGGGTTCGTAGAATCGGCCGATGGCGAAGCGAGTGACGCCGGCGGAGTTCCGCACCGGCACCGGCCAGAACGCCGACATGGAGCGCGCGATCGCCGTCTCGCGCCCGACGGTCGGGTCGGAGCGCCTCTACTCCTCGATCGTCACGACCGCGCCGCGTGGCAGGACTCGCATCCACCACCACGGCGAGTGCGAGACATCGATCTACATCGTGTCCGGCGAGGCGCGCTATACGTGGGGCGCGACCGGCCTCGAGAACGCGATGACGGCGGCCGCGGGCGACTTCGTCTATATCCCGGCCGGCGAGATCCACGTCGAGGAGAACGCGTCGGCGACCGAACCGCTCGTCGTCGTGCTCAGCCGCAACTGCCCCGATTCGCACGTGGTCTACGTCGACGGCGGGCGCGACGGGAAGGGCGACGTCCCCGCTCCGTGCTGACGTCGGAGCTGCCGAGCCTCGCCGAGCTCCTGCGCGCCCATCGCCTCGACGCGCACCCCGAGGAACCGTTCGCACACGACGGCTGGTCTGGCGCCCGACTCACGTCGATCCGCCGCGGCATCCGTCGGTTCGTCATCAAGCGCGACTCGACAGCGACCGACTGGATCGCGCAGGCGACCCTCGACGGGCCGGTGCTCCGCGAGGCGTGGTTCGCGGCGCGGAATCCCCTGCTGCCGCCGCCAGTCCGGGCGCCGTACCTTGGCGCCGCGGTCGACGGAGACGACTTCGCGATCGTCATGCCGGATCTCACGGGCGTCCTGTTCGACTGGCAACGACCGATCGACGAGCTGACGCTCGAGGACGTCATCGAGGCGATGGCCGCACTCCACGCCTTCGACTGGGAGGCCGTCGGCACGGGGCCGACGACGGGACCGTGGTGCCCGGTGCGTGAGCGAGTGCTGCTCATCTCGCGGCCATCGGTGGAACGCCGGGGGCCGGTGCACGACGCCGTGGCCAGTCGGCTCCTGCCGGGCTGGGACGCCTTCGATCGACTCGCCTCGCCCGCGGCGCGCGATCTGATCGGCGACCTCGCCGGCGACCCGGACCCCCTGCTGGCGGCCCTTGCGGCGCTCCCGGCGACGTTGCTCCACGGCGACCTCAAGCTCGCCAACGTCGGAATCGCAGCCGACGGCCAGGTCGACATGATCGACTGGCAGATGGTCATGTTCGCTCCGGCCGCGATCGAGCTCGGCTGGTTCCTCGCCTCGAACGTGGCGACCCTGCCGGTCGCGCCCGACGAAATCCTTCGCCGGTATGCGCGGGCGGCGCGCGAACGAGGTTCGGGCGCCGATGGGCTCGACCTCGCGTGGATCGTCGGCCTCCTGCTCCGCGGCTGGCGGAAGGGCCTCGATGCGGAGGCCGGGACGGCGTTCGCGTCGGGCATGACCGGCGCCGACGACCTTGCGCTGTGGTGCGAGCGGGCCGTCGCGGCCGCGCGACGACTCTAGCCGGCGATCAGCTGGGCGCGGCGAGATCGCGGCGCGGAAAGATCGCGAGCGCGGCGACGATCGCGACGCCGGCGACGATCGCCAGCAGCACGAAGTTGAACGCCGCGACCGTCCCCGACAGCACGTCGCGCGGCTGGAGATAGTGGAACAGCGAGTACGGCTGGAGCCGCTCCGCGTCGGGCCACAGCGAGCCGAGGATCTCGAGGAAGTACGAGACGATGACGATCGCGACCGTGATCCCGAGGGCCGGCGACAACCGGTCGAACGACACGGACGCCGCGAGCCCGATCGCTGCGACCGCGCCGAAGAGCAGCACGCCGTTGAGCCAGACGAGCGCGATGCGCGCCGGGTCGATCTCCGACGCGACGCCGTTGATCGATGCGCTGACGACCGTTCCGACGAGGAAGCCGGCCATCACGATCGCGACGAACAGCAGCGCGCAGACGAGGAGCGTCGCGTAGACCACCCGCCGCGGCAGCGGCCTCGACAGCAGCACCTCGAGCGTCCCCCGCTGGCGCTCGCCCGCGATCGCCGACGTCGTGAACCCGACCGCGAAGACCGACGACAGGATCAGCGAGATCGGGTGGATGAAGCCAAGCGCGATCGAGCCCGGCAGCGTGAAGATGTCGCCGCCGCCGAACTCCGCGAACTGCTTGGGAATCAGGCCGCTCTCCATCATCGACCGGAACTGGACGCCGAACTGGGCGTAGATGATCGGCATCAGGGAGCCCCACAGCGCCATCGCGACCGTGATGATGAGCAGGCGGACGCGGTTCTGGCGGAGCGTGTGGACGAACAACGTCCGGTTCATGCCGCCGGCGCCTCGGCGGGTGCGGGCGCGCGATGGCGAGCGAGCGTCTCGTCGTCCGCGTAGAACTCGAGGAACGCCTCCTCGAGGTGCGCGGGCTCGATCGTCAAGTCCGTGATGGGCGCGCCGGCGATCGCGGCGAGGAACGGCGCAACGTCGCCCTCGAGCGAGCAGGTCAGCCGGCCATCGGTCTGGGCGACCGACGACACTCCGGCGACACCCTCGAGGCGCGGCGCGGGACCCGCGAGCCGCATCTCGACAAGCCGCTTCCGCCGGGCCAGCAGTGACGCGACCTCCTCGAGCGCGACGAGCCGCCCGTCCCGGATGATCGCGACGCGATCGCACACGCGCTCGACCTCGGACAGGACGTGCGACGAGAAGAAGATCGTTCGGCCCGCGGCGTGCAGGTCGTCGAGGATCTCGTAGAACGCGCGCTGCATGAGCGGGTCGAGCCCCTCCGTCGGTTCGTCGAGGATCGCCAGCTGCGGGTCGTGCTGGAGCGCCTGGATGATCCCGATCTTCTGGCGCATCCCGCGCGAGTAATCGCGGACCGGCCGCCGGAGGGTCGCGTGGCTGAGCTCGAGCCGGTCGAGCAGCTCGGCGCGGCGGACGGGAGGCCGGCCGCTCAGCCCGCCGAGGTAGTCGAGCTGCCGCTCGCCGGTCAGCGAGTCGTAGAGCGCAATGCCCCCCGGGAGGTAGCCGACGCGGCGCCGGATCTCGACGGAATTCCGTTCGGTGTCGAAGCCGAGAACCGTCGCCGACCCGGCCGTCGCGTGGAGGTACCCGAGGAGCAGCCGGATGGTGGTGCTCTTGCCCGCGCCGTTCGGCCCGAGGAACCCGAAGATCTCGCCCTCGCGAACATCGATCGCGAGGTCGTCGAGCGCGACGAGCGCCTTGCCCGCGCGACGCCTCCCTGGCAGACCGGGGCGGACCGCGTGGCCGTACTGTTTCGTCAGCCCGCGTGTCGAGATGGCATCCACGGGCCCAGCGTACTCGCAGGAGCGGAGGTCGTGATGGCGAAGCACGTTCTGACAGGGCCGGAGATCCCGGCGGGGAGCCTTCCGTTCAGCCCCGTCGTCGAGGCCAATGGGTTCGTGTTCCTCGCCGGGCAGGTCGGGGACGTGCCGGGGACGCCCGGCGCAGTCGCCGGCGGCATCGAGGCGGAGACCCGGGCAATGCTCGAGAACGTCGGCCGTCTCCTCCGCGCCGCCGGCCTCGACTACCGCGACGTCGTCAAGGCGACCGTCTATCTCCGCGACTTCGACGACTTTGCGGCCATGAACAAGGTTTACCGGGAGTTCTTCCCGTCGGAACCGCCCACCCGCGCGACAGTCGGCGTCACGGGGCTGGCGAGCGACTTCCGGGTCGAGATCGAGGTCATCGCGACGCGGTAGCGTGCGACCGCTACGGGTCCTCGGCTACGCCGCGACGCCGAACTCGTCGATCGACACGTTGCGCCGTCCCGGCGTCCCGAGAACGCGGATCGTCAGCGTGTGCTGTCCTGGCGACGGGACCGCCATCGTGAAGACGGTCCGCCGCGCGACGAACCTCGAGGCGAAGAGATCGACGGTCCGGATCAGCTTGCCGTCGATGCTGACCTCTGCCCGGCCGCGGGTCGGGCCGACGGGCGCGACCCAGGCGACGGAGCGGCCGCGGAACGTCAGCGTGGCAATCGCGCCGCGGTTCGTCGAATACCTCGCGGCGCCACCCGCGTATCCCGGGTGCCGGGCGAGCGACCACGAGCCGGCGTAGACGATCTGCGGGCTCGACTCCTGAATCGCGCGGGCAGCCGGCGCCGGGGCAGCCGTTCCGCCGTCGCCGCCACCGTCGCGCGTCATGATCGCCATGACGTTGTTGACGTACCGCCGCGAGTACGGCGACCAGTGGGCGGAGTTGCGGTCCTTGGACCCCGTGAGCCACCAGTGGGCGACGACCCGCCAATCCTTGAGCCAGGTCCACAGCGCCGTGAACTTCGCGCGCGCCACTCGTTCCTGGTTCCTGGGCGTCGGCGGCGCGCTCGCGTTGCCGAGGTAGGTCCTCGCCCAGGCACGCCAGTTCGCCGGCATGATCTGGTACTTGCCGTACGCGCCGCTCGTCGGGTTCCGGGCGTCATAGCGGCCGCCGGATTCGACCTGCCCGATCGCGTACATGAAGCGATCGAGCCTGGGCGGGGCGGTCGCCGCCCCGGTGGCGGCCGGGACGATGCCGACGAGGACCGTCGCCGCGATGAGCGCGGCGACGGCTCCACGACGGCGGCCGAACGGCTCCGGCAATCCAGCTCCTTTGTCCCCGGACCGACGTGCTGAGCACGCCGGGTGGTGCGATTGCGCCGGCGATCGAGCGAGGCGATCGACCGCGAAACGAGCGCCCCCGCTTGATCGGGGGGTTCGAGATGAGCCGGCGTCCCCGTTCGCCAGGCGCTGAGGCCGGGCAAGGATATGGGCGACCCTGGGACCGGGCAATACCCCGTCCGGTGGGGTCCGTGGGGGTCCGGAATGGACCGTTACGAAGAATTTTCGAGGCCCCGAAGGAAGGACGCGACCTGATCGAGGGCGTCCGGGAGGACGGGCTTCAGCGTGTGACCAAGGCGGGGGTACGTGACGAGCTCGCCGTTGGCGAGGCGTCGTACCTCCTCGCGAAGGAGCTCGATCCCCGCGAACGGGTCGGCCTCACCGCTGATGAGCAGGACCGGGCAGCGGATCGCCGGCCAGTGGTCCGTCCGGAGCTGGCCGGGGTGGCCGGGACGGTGCAGCGGGTAGCTGAGCAGGACGAGCGCGGCGTACGGGGAACCGGCCTCGGCGGCCGCGAGGCTCGCGACGCGGCCGCCGTACGACTGGCCACCGACGACGGTCTCCGCGGTTCGCGGGACGACGGCGTGGAATGCCCGCACGGCATCCTCGGCCTTCCGGACCGGGAGGTCGATTGCGTCGGCAGCGAACCCCCGTCCGCGCAGCCCCGCCACGTGAGCCGTCATGCTCGCCGCCGTGCCGCTCGCGCCGTGGCCGAGATAGATGTGGAGCGCCATCCCGGGGAGAGCGTACGTGCGCCGCGCCGCCGCGGTGCGAAACGCATCGGAAATGGTCCCTTTGACCGATGCGGGAGTGGCCGATTCGCGCGCACGCTGTCGTGATGCGGGACCGTCGGCCGTCCTCAATGGCTCAGCTCGACCCTCGACCCAGCCGCGCCGCGGCGCTCCTGCTGGCTCTCCTCGTGATGGCGGTCGTTGGCGCCGCGCAGGCGGAGGCCGCGGGCTGGGTGCCGGGCCCGACGCCGATCGTCGGGCGACGCGGCCCGACACCTGTCGCCGGCGCGGTCACGTTCTACGGCCGCGGCTTCGGTCACGGCGTAGGAATGTCGCAGTACGGCGCCCGCGGCCGCGCGACGGCGGGACAGCTGATGCCGACGATCCTCGCCCACTACTACCAGGGCACGACGATCGGCCCGCTGTCGACGCCCAACCCGGTCATCCGCGTCCTCGTCCTCGACAAGTTCCCGGCGACGGCAGCCGCTCCGCTGACGATGCACGGGCGCGGCGGCACATGGACGGTGTCGGGCGTGGCGAAGACATTTCCGAAGGACGCGGTCCTCCGGCTGATCCCGACCCTCGCGAGCGGCTCCGTCTCGTGGCGCCTCCGCGTCCTCGCCGTCGACGGCACGGTGCTTCACGACGCCTCGTCGACCGGGGCGTTCATCGTCAGCCCCGCCCAGGCGGCGAGCCTGCTCCAGCTCAACTCCAAGCCGTCGTCGTTCGACACGTATCGCGGGACGTTGCGCGTCATCGCGGGGTCCGCGTCGGCCGCCGTCACCGTCGTCAACACGCTGCCGCTCGAGTCGTACCTCCGCGGCGTCGTTCCGTCGGAGATGCCGGCGGCGTGGGCGACCGAGGCCCTGAAGTCGCAGGCCGTCGTCGCGCGCGGCTACGCAGACAGGCGGATCAAGCCTGGCATCGGGACGTACGACGTCAAGGACGACACGTCGTCGCAGGTGTACCTGGGCTTCGAGAACGAGAAGTCGACGACGGATGCGGCGATCAGCGCGACGAAGGACTTGGTGGTGAAGAACGGCACGGCAGTCGCGGACACGCTGTTCCACTCGACCGGCGGCACAGCGACGGAGAACAACGAGAACGTCTTCGTATCGGACGCGGGTGACATCGTCGTGTCGCCCGTCACCTACCTGCGCGGCTCGTCCGATCGCGCACCCGATGGCA
>DATFPL010000169.1:0-6188 GCA_035264845.1 Candidatus Limnocylindrales bacterium
GTTGCGTGGGACGCACGTATGGACGAAGAACGGCGCGTTCCTCCAACGAACGTTGCGTCCCACGCACCAAGGAAGCGAACGGGGCGCGATTTCGTGCGCCGGACGCACCGGAAAGCGCCGGAGACCGGCCTGCTTCGCCGATACGTGCGTCGGACGCAACACGCGGCCCCGGAGGGGCCCCCGCCGGCGCCGCCCGCCGCGCGGTCGGACTGCGTCGTCGTGCGCCGGCGCGCCCCCTCGTGGCGCGGTCATGCCCCCGCTACCGCCGTTGCCTCGTCGTGGCCTTCGCTCGCCCTTGTTGCGTGGGACGCACGTATGGACGAAGAACGGCGCGTTCCTCCAACGAACGTTGCGTCCCACGCACGAGGAAGCGATCGGCGCGCCATTTCGTGCGCCGGACGCAACGGAAAGCGCCGGAGACCGGCCTGGTTCGCCGGTACGTGCGTCCGACGCAACGCGCGGCCCCGGAGGGGCGCCGGCGCTCCGCTCCCCTACGCGCTGGTGGCCGTGGCCTCGGTGCGGGTCTCGCCGCGCGGGCGCCGCGACTGCATCCGCGGCAGCTTCTCTTCGGGGTCGAACGCGTAGCCGAGCCCCTGGATCGTGCGGATCGCGCCCTCTTCCCACGGCGGGATCCCGAGCTTCCGCCGCAGCTGCCCGATCCACAGCCGGAGATACGCGATCTCGTCGCGGTACTCGGGCCCCCAGACGTGGGTGAGGATCTCGTGATGGAGCAGGATCCGGCCCTCGTTGGCGAGGAACAGCTCGAGGAGCAGCCACTCGCTGCGGCTCATCCGGACGGGCCGCCCGTCGATGTCGACGCGCCGTCGATCGAGGTCCACCGTCGCCTGCGCGACCCGATGCTTCCCGGCGACCATCCCGCGGCGCGATCGGCGCATGACGGCGCGGATTCGGGCCGCCAGCTCGCCCGGGTGGAACGGCTTCACGACATAGTCATCGGCCCCGAGGTTCAGGCCCTCGGACACCTGGGCCGTCGCGGCTCGAGCGGTGAGCATGATCACCGGCACCGGGTGGTGCTCGCGGACCTCGCGAAGGACGTCGAGCCCCGACATGCCGGGCATCATGATGTCGAGCAGGAGGACGTCGGGGTTTGACTCGCTCAGCTGCTCGAGCGCGGACGCGCCGTCCGACGCGGTGATGACCCTGAACCCCTCGTTGTCGAGGGATAGCGAGACCAGCTTGGTGATCTCCGGCTGGTCATCCGCAACCAGGATGAGTGGTCGGTTCTCCATGCGCTCCCCTCCCGAGCTGGGTCAGCGGACGAGCCCCAGGGCGATCGCCACTACGAGCGTGACGGCTGCCGCGGCGAAGCGCAAGAGGTCCGCCGTGAGGTCCTCCCTCGCCGCGGTGTCCTGTCCTTCGCCCGGCTGGCCGGCGCCGCTCATGCCCAACTGATCGCTCCACGTGGTCGTAACGGTCCGCTGAGGTTACGGCCACTTGCGCGATCCTCATCCGGGGGACGTTCCGCGGGCGTCTTGCAACTTCGTGTCGCGCCTTCGACCACCGCCGAAGGCCCGGATCGCGGGAACGACCGCCGGCGCCCGTCGGTCGACGACCGTCCGAAGGAACCGGATGAGGCGATCGGCGTGGGTATCGAAGGCGAACGCGTCGCGGGCGTCTCGCACCCGGGTGGCGATCGCACGGTCCGCAACCTCGGCCCGGAGCGCCGCCCCGAGCCCCTCCGCGGACCGGAACGAGATCCCGACCCCGAGCCGCTCGGCGAGTGCCTGTGCGGCGACGATCGAGCCCGAGTTGTCCCGCTGGATCATCGGCACCCCGGCCGCGGCGAGCGTCGCCATCCGGGCGGGCAGGTTGAGGTCGTCCCAGTTGGCGCGGTGGAGCTCGCCGCCGTTCGCGCTCTCGAAGACGTGGAGCCAGCCGGCGTCGTAGCGCGAGAACTCCTCGACCCAGCCGCGCTGGTCGACGGTCGGGTGGAGGTGGAGGTAGCCGGGCGCGAGCGACGCCGAGCGCTCGATCCAGGCGCGCCACTGGCCCTGGGTGAAGTCGCCGTAGAAGTGGAGGTGGATCCCCTCCCCCGCCAGCTCGGCGACCGTCTCCGGGTGGAGCCCGATCGGGCGGCCCGGGACGACGGTGTGGATCTCGCCTTCCGTGTCGGACAGGCGACCCGAGAACGGCCGGCGGAACCAGTCGGCCTTCGGCAGGTCGCCGTCGAGGACGAGCTCTCGATCGGGATCGGCGGCGTCCGGGACGACGGTCGCGAACCAGTCGCGCATCTCGGCGCTCGAGTGGATCACGCCGTCGGCGCGGCTCGTGAGCTCGATGAGGTCGGCCCAGGAGCCCTTCTCGAGGCAGATGAACGGGCCTTCCTTGAAGTGCCAGACGAACGGTGTGCCGCCGCTCGCGCGCAGCACGCGGGCCGCGAACGGCACGGCCTGCCAGTTGAGGAGCCCGTAGATGACATCCGGCCGAACCGCCTCGATAGCGGCCCGCGGGTCCGACGTCGGGACGTCGGTGACGTGCCCGAAGGGCTGCGGTCCCACGGCGTTGTACCAATAGGGATCGGGCGTCCAGAGGCCGAACAGCCGATGGCCGCGCTCCTCGAGCGCGAGGATCCGCTCGGGGTTGTACGACAGCTCGCCGACGAGGAGGATGCGGAGCCCGTCGGACGCGAGCGGCGTGTCCGGTCGATCGCGGAACGACCGATACCGCTCCACCTCGTCGATTCGGTCGCCGACGGTCGTGTCGTAGCGCATCGGCTCGCGGACGCGGTACCGGAGCCGGTACGGATTGATGCCGCCGATCGGCTCGCGGACGACCTTCGAGTGCTGGAGCGGGTGGTCGACCCACTCACAGGTGACCCGCCCCGTGGCGACGAACGGGCCGCGCTCGCGCAGCCGGCCCCAGTACATCCGCTCGAGGTCGTCGGTGACGAGCTCCGACCGCTCGAGCCAGCGGTCGCTCGTGCGGCGATGAACGACCTGGACGAGCTGGATCCCGTCGGGCAGCGGCTCGAGCGACGTCCGGTTGTAGTGGTGCCGGATCCCGGCATACGCGAGCGCGGCATCCGGGTTGGCGGCAAGCGTCGCGACGGCCGTCGCGAGATGGTCCGCGTGCCACACGTCGTCCGTCGGCAGGTACGCGACCAGAGGCGCGGCCGTCGCGTGCAGCGCAACGTTGAGCGCGGCGCCGATGCCGCTGTTCCACTCGAGCTCACTCACGTGGATGCGGGGATCGTCGCGGTACGGCTCGACGAGTGCGGGGGTGTCGTCGATCGACCCGTCGATGACGACGTGCGCCTCCCAGTCGGGGAACGACTGGCGGACGAGACTGTCGAGGGCGCGGCGCACGAACGCCGCCTGGCCGTACGTGGGGACGAGCACGGAGACAGCCGGCTGCCGGGTCGCGGGACCGGCTCCGTCCGTCATCGCAGCGCCTGCCCTCTCGGCTGATGTATTGGCGAGTCCCGCCGCAACCGCATCTGGCGGCGGGACCCGGCGAGAGTGTCGGCCCAGAGGCGTGCCGTGCACGGCGGTCGAATCCGGCTCGACTCTTGCAGCGTTGTGTCGTTGGGATGCCCCAAGGACGCGACGCCGCGCGCGCTACGTCGACGTGGTCCCCTGCCCGCCCGTCGTCGCCGCCCCGCCTCGTGGCGGCGACCCGGTCCCGCCCCGGACGACCGTCGGCTCCGCGACGACGGGCGCGTCGGCGCCCTCCTGCGCCTCGAGCTCCGCGCCCGCGCCCGACAGCCACGCCCACGCGCCCCACGCGAACGGCAGCAGCCCGACGATTGCCGGGGCCGCGCCGAAGATGAGGGACGTCGCGGCGAGCGCGACGCCGAGACCGACCGCGAACGGGGCGATCGTCTCGTCCGGCAGCCGCCCCGATTCGTCGAGGAAGGGACGGTCGACGTCGCCGGTCCCGCCACCCGGACCCTCGCGCTCCGTCGGGTCGTCGCCGCGCGCCTGCCGCCGAACGAGCCGCGACGACGGATCGAGCACGAGGCGCAGCGCCATGACGCCCGTGGCGATGCCGAACCCGATGAGCAGCACCGTGCCGGCCGCCTCGTACGAGACGAACCAGTAGACGACCGCGACGGCGAGCCCGAACGCCGACATCAGCGCGAAGAACCGCGCCTCCTGCGGCTCGTCGGCGAGGAGCAGGCGGCGGACGAGTCTCATCCGCGGTCCCGCGGGGCTCGAGCGCGACGAACGCGCCGCCGTGCCGCCGCGGCGACGGCGGCCTCGGCACCATCTGCGTCCGCGGCCTCGGCGGCGAGCAGCGCCATCCGCGCGTCGAAGACCGGCCGTTCCGATCGGATCGCCGGCAGCGAATCGAAGTTGTGGTGCGGCGGCGGCGACGACGTCCACCATTCGAGCGAGTTGCCGCCCCACGGGTCGTTCGGCTGGTCGGGCGCGCGGCGCAATGCCCGGAACACCGCGATCAGGAACGGGATCGTGGCGAGGCCCAGGATGAGGCTGCCGATCGTCGACACGACGTTCAGCCCCGTCCAGCCGGCGTTCGCCGCGTAGTCGGCGTACCGGCGCGGCATCCCGTTCGCACCCAGCTGGTACTGCGGCAGGAACGTCAGGATGAAGCCGATCGTCCAACCCGCGAAGTGCAGCCGCCCGAGTCGCTCGTCGAGGCGCCGTCCGCTCATCTTCGGGAACCAGAAGTAGATCCCGCCGAAGAGCGCCATGACGCTGCCGCCGACGAGCACGTTGTGGAGATGGGCGACGACGAAGTACGTGTCCTGGAAGTGGAAGTCCAGCGGCGGCGAAGCGACGATGACGCCGGTGATGCCGCCGAGCGCGAACAGGTAGATGAAGCCGGTGCAGAACAGCATCGGCGTCTCGAACGACAGCCGGCCGCGGAACATCGTCGCGATCCAGTTGAAGATCTTGATCCCGGTCGGGACGGCGATCGCGAACGAGGTCAGCGCGAAGAACGGCAGGTTGATCGCGCCGGTCGTGAACATGTGGTGCGCCCAGACCGACATCGAATACGCGCCGATGAGGATCGTCGCAAGGATGAACGCGCGGTAGCCGAACAGCGGCTTGCGCGAGAAGACCGGGATGACCTCGGACAGGATGCCGAAGAACGGCAGCGCGAGGATGTAGACCTCGGGGTGACCGAAGAACCAGAAGAGGTGCTGCCACAGGATCGGGTCGCCGCCGCCCGACGGCCCGAAGAAGTCGGCTCCGAACCGGCGGTCGAGGAGCAGCATCGCGAGCGCCGCCGTCAGCGCCGGGAATGCGAACAGGATGAGGATCGACGTGACGAGGATCGTCCACGTGAAGATCGGTACCCGGAGCATCGACATCCCGGGCGCGCGGCGGGTGTAGATCGTGACGACGAAGTTGAGGCCGCCCAGGATGCTCGCGACGCCCGTCAGCGCGAGCCCGACGATCCAGAGATCCGTGCCTGTCGTCGTCGAGTACTGGAGCTCGCTGTTCGGCGGGTAGCCCGTCCAGCCGACGTCCGCCGGTCCACCGGCCGCGACGTAGCCGGACATGACGATCAGACCGCCAAACAGGAACAGCCAGAACGACAGGGCGTTGAGGCGCGGGAAGACCATGTCCGGCGCGCCGACCTGGAGCGGGACGAGGTAGTTCGCGAGCGCCGCGACCATCGGCGTGCCGAACAGCAGCATCATGATCGTGCCGTGCATCGTGAAGAGCTGGTTGTACGTCTGCTCGTTCACGACCTGGAGGCCCGGCGCCGTCAGCTCCGCGCGCATGACGAGCGCGAGAAGGCCGCCGACGAAGAAGAACGCGAACGCGGCGACCATGTAGAGGACGCCGATCCGCTTGTGGTCCGTCGTCGTCAGCCACGTCAGGAGCGTCGTGCCGCGCTCCTCGCGATGGACGGCGATCGTTCCGACGGCCATCAGGGTGCCGCCGCCGGGAGTGTCTGGAGGCCGGATCCCGAAGGCGCGGCCGAGCCCGGGCCCGCCGGGCCGGCCCCGGAGGGTTGCGCGCTCGACCGCGGCTGGCTGCGCAGCCACTGGTCGTACTCGGCGCGGGCGACGGCACGCACGGTGAACGGCATGCGCGCGTGGTAGATGCCGCAGAACTCCGCGCACTGGCCGCCGTACGTGCCGGCCTCCTCGACGGTGAACTCGAAGCTGGACTCGCGGCCCGGGATGGCGTCGCGCTTGAACAGGAAGATCGGCACGAAGAACGCGTGGTCGACGTCGGCGGACGTGAGCG
>DATFPL010000170.1:0-3511 GCA_035264845.1 Candidatus Limnocylindrales bacterium
GGCCGCCCAGCGTCAGCAGCCCCTGGTTGCTCGAGTCGGCGACGGAGTGGATCGACTCGGCCAGCAGCGCCGAGGAGCCGGTGATCAAGAACCCGACGAACTTCGTGACGGCGATGCCCACATTGGCCAGGAACGCCGCGAGGATCGCGCCGCCGCTTTCGTGGTGACCCCCTCCGCTGCTCGCCATCGACGCACCAATACCAGGCGGCGCGGCGAGGCGCTCCGGCGACATCGGCGCGCCCGCGACAGCGCGCGGGCGTTGAGCTCGTGCTCGGGCTCCTCGAGTGCCGCCCGCAGCTCGTCGATGCGATCCTTGACGGTGACCGCGAGATCGTCCTCGGCGTCCGGCGTCTTCCCCGCCGCGGCGCCCTCCGCCTCGAGCTCGCGCTGGTGCTCGAGGTCGCGCGCCTACATCGAATTGATGACGAGCCCGATCAGAGGCTGAGGATCAGGAACGACGCGACCGGGACGTAGGAGACGTAGAACAGGACCGTCCAGTCGCTGATCTCCTGCCCGGCCTGGATGTACGTCGGGAGGTTCTCGAGCGACAGCAGCACGAACATCGTGAGCATCGCCTGGCCGACGTTGCCGAAGTTTGTCGGGGGGTCGGAGGTGTCGAAGGTCACCACCCGACCATCCCGTTGCCACGACGAAGTCGTCGCTTGGATCCGTGACCGTACTCGCGAGGATTTCGGCCTCGGATCGCGGGTCATTGTGCGTTCGCCGACCTCGATTTCGGCCCTCGTGGCCCAATCCGTGCCCCAATGGTTGCTCAGCGAACGACTTGAGCGCAGCCGGGTCGGCTCCGTTGAACTGCGTGAGCGCGGCGGTCGCGGGCGCGAACGTCGCGCTCGGCCGCAACCGCGATCGCTGCCGCTGGTTGAAGGCAGCAATGCGTCTGATCCCTGCGGCGGTCTGTGTCGTGCTCGGCCTGCTGGTGCCCGCTGCTGCGTCCGCGCGCGTTGTGCTGGTCGCCACCGGCGACGGGACTGCGACGCTGACCGACGTGGCGACGAACCGGGTCGTCGCGCGCGTGCCGGTGGGTGGCCGGAGCCGGGGCGTGGCCGTCGCGCCGGACGGCTCGCGTGGGTATGTCGCGGCTGGGAGCCGGGTCGTCGGATTCGACCTGGGCACGCGGCTCCCGGTGGGGGCGGCCGTAGTGCCGGGCGTGCCGGCGGCGCTCGCCGTCAGCGCGGACGGGCTGCGGCTGTACGCGGCGCGGCCGGGAGCGCTGGACGTCATCGACGCGGCGACGTTCGCCGTGCTCGCGTCGATCCGCCTGCCGCGCACATCGCGGCCGACGTCGCTGGCGGTATCGGGCGACGGGACGCGCGCGGCGGTCGTGATCGACCGCCGCCAGGTCGCCATCGTGAGCCTCGAGCGCTTCACGCTCGTCAAGCGCGTCCGCGTCACGGCGCCGAGCGCGGTCGCCTACCCGCCCGGCCAGCGCGACGTGTGGGTCTCCTCGCCCGCCGCAGGCGGCGGACGGCTCGTGCGCTTCGGACCCGAGGGGCAGTTCCGCGGTCGCTTCTCCGTCGGGCGCGCGGTCGGCGGCGGCGGGCTGGGGTTCTCGCCGACCGGGAGCTTCGCCGTCGTCGGCGCGAACCGCGGCGAGCGCGTCACCGTGGTCTTCGACGTGCGCCGGCGCCGGCCGGTCCGGCGGATCCGCACCGGCGAGGGCCCGGGCTACCCCGCGTGGTCGCAGGATCGCACGCGCATCTACGTCGGCGACCGCGCCGACGGGACCGTCTCCGTGCTCAGCGGGCTGTCGTTCCGGCGGCTGACCGTCCAGCGCCTCGGCGGTGCGGCCCGCCCGTCGTCGATCGCGGTGCAGCCCGGCGTCGCGGTGGTGATCGGCACGCCGGGCAACGACGTCATCAGGGGCGGCCGCGGCCAGGACCGGATCGAGGGGCTGGCGGGCGACGACGTGCTGTCGGGAGGTCGCGGCAACGACGTCCTGCTCGGTGGCCCGGGCAACGACCTGCTCACGGGCGGAACGGAGGACGACATCCTGGACGGCGGCGACGCGGACGACCGCCTGTTCGGCCAAGCGGGCAACGACCAGATCCTCGGCGGTCCGGGCAACGACACCGCCTTCGGGGGGACCGGCAACGACCGCATCGACGGCGGTGACGGCAACGACTTCATCGATGGCGGCGATGGCGACGACACGATCCTCGGCGGACCGGGCGACGACAAGATCGTCGAGGCCGGCCTGGGCAACGACCTGCTGCTCGACGGCGGCCCGGGCAACGACTTCATCGACGGCGGGCGCGGCAGCGATCGGCGCATCAACGGCGGAGAGGGCGACGACACGCTGCTCGGCGGCCCCGGCTCGGAGACGATCGACGGCGGGCCGGGGAACGACACCATCGACGGCGGCCCCGGCGGCGACCGCCTCTTCGGCCGCGACGGCGACGACGCGATCAAGGGCGACCAAGGGCGCGACACGATCTTCGGCGCCGCCGGCGACGACACGCTCGACGGCGGCTCGGGCGACGACACCATCTCGGGCGGCTTCGGCGCCGACGAGATCACCGCGGGCCCCGGCCGGGATCGCGTCGACAGCGGCCCGGGCAACGACCAGATCCGGGTCGCCGACAACGACGCCGACGTCGTCGACTGCGGCCCGGGGCGCGACACGGTCTACACCGAGAGCACCGCGCCCGACCGCGATCAGCTGACGCGATGCGAGACCGTGATCCTCGTGCCCCCCGAGTCGGCCAACGACGCGCCGTCGACGGCGTCGAACATCTTCGGCACCGCCGGCAACGACGTCCTGTTCGGGACGCCCGGCGACGACTCGCTGTTCGGAGGCGACGGCAACGACGAGCTCTTCGGCAACGACGGCAACGACTACGTCGACGGCGAGAACGGCAACGACATCCTCCACGGCGGCAACGGCAACGACGAGCTCCACGGCCGCAACGGCGACGACGTCCTGCTCGGCAACGCCGGCGACGACCGCCTGTTCGGCGAGCGCGGCCGCGACACGATCAACGGCGAGGACGGCAACGACCAGATCTACGGCGGCCTCGACCCCGACATCATCGCCGGCGGCCCGGGCAACGACCGCATCCAGGCCGTCGACGGCAGCGTCGACCGGATCGATTGCGGCGACGGCGTCGACGTCGTGTTCGCCGACGTCGACGACGTCGTCGACCCCAACTGCGAGGACGTGCGCCGTTGACGCCGGGTCCGGGCCGGCGGCCCTGTTCCGACGACCCTTGTTTCTAGCCGCAACGCGCGACCCACCGCCGCGCGGGTGCCGTCGCGAAGACGCTTCCCCCGGCGGCGCCCGGGCTTTCAATCGTGGCTCAGTGACCATCGGGGTCGACGCGGCATCGAGCAGCGACGACCCGCGGCGCGCGCGCTTCGGTGCCTGCGGGCGCCGCCGCGCTCCGTGGGCATCGCACAGAGCCTGGGCCACACCGAGCATTACGCCGCGGCGCGGAGGGTATTGACGCCTACGCGACATGGCGGACGCCCTCCCGTACGTCGACGTAGATCG
>DATFPL010000171.1:0-11902 GCA_035264845.1 Candidatus Limnocylindrales bacterium
CGCCGAGCACGAGGACCTGCTCTTCGGTCTGCTCCATTTCCCGTCCGGGGCGCGCGGCATGCTCGACGTCAACTGGCTCACCCCGGCCAAAAGGCGGCAGCTCCTCGTCGTCGGCGAGGAGGGCATGTTCGAGCTCGATTACCTGAGCCAGCGGCTGACGTTCACGCGGGCGACCGACACGACGAACCCGCGGCTTATCGGGGGCTTCGCCCCGACGTTCGAGGGCGAGGTCGTCGAGCTGCCCGTCACGGCGTCCGAGCCGCTCGCCGCCGAGCTCGACGCGTTCATCCGCGTCGTCCGCGACGACATCGCTCCGCCCGTCGACGCCGAGGACGGGCTGTGGGCGGTCGCCGTCGCCGACGCACTTCTCCAGTCCGCGGCCGAATGCCGCTCCGTCACCATCCCCGAACTCAGCGCGAGGCCCGCGATCCCATGACCATCACGACGCGACCCACGACGACCGGCCCGAGCCTCCTGGGCGGCTCGATCGAGCTGCCGCCCAATCCATGCCTCCACGACAAGCCGACGTTCGTCTCGCCGTGGGTGGGGGCGCCGGGCACGGTCGGGACGGTCGCAGTCGTCGGCGCGGGGAAGATGGGGCTGCCGCTCGCCGCCCAGTTCGCGTCGCACGGCTGGCGCGTCGTCGCGGTCGACGTGCAGGAGGCAGTCGTCGCCGCGATCAACGAGGGCCGCTCGCACCTCGGCGAGGAGCCGGGGCTGGCGACGCTCGTCGCGGACGCGCACAGGGCGGGCCGGCTTCGCGCGACGACCGATGGCGCGGCGGCCGCGCGCGACGCCGACGTGGTCGTCCTCATCGTCCCGGTGATGCTCGACGACGAGCTCCAGCCCGATTACCGCCACATGGATGCCGCGGTCGCATCGACCGCCCCGGGACTGCACGCCGGGTCGACGGTCATCTTCGAGACGACCCTGCCGGCCGGCGACACGCGGGGTCGGTACGGTCCGCGCCTCGAGGACGCGACGGGGCTGCCGCTCGACGACGAGCTGTTCGTCGCGTTCTCGCCGGAGCGCCTGTTCTCGGGCGCGACGCTCCGCAACCTCGCGACGTACCCGAAGCTCGTCGGCGGGCTCGCGCCGGCGTCGACGGCGCGAGCCGCCGCTTTCTACGACTCCGTCCTGGACGCCGAGATCGTGGCGATGTCGACGGCAGAGGCGGCGGAGCTCTCGAAGCTCGCCGACACGACATACCGCGACGTCAACATCGCCCTCGCCAACGAGCTGGCGCGCTACGCGGACCGCGCCGGCGTCGACATCCAGGAGGTCATCGGCGCCGCCAACAGCCAGCCGTACAGCCACATCCACCAACCGGGGCTCGGGGTCGGCGGGCACTGCATCCCGGTCTATCCCCAGTTCCTCGTCGCCCGCGCGCCGGAGCTCGAGCTCGTGCCGACGGCAAGGCGAATCAACGACGGCCAGGTGGGCGTTGCGATCCGTGCGATCCAGCGGATCCTCGGGGGGCTCGAGGGCGTGCCGATTCTCGTGCTCGGCCTGACGTATCGCGACGGCGTCAAGGAGCTGGCGTATTCGCGGGCACTCCCGCTGATCGACCGACTGTCGTTTCACGGCGCAGTGGTCTCGGCATGGGATCCACTTCTCGACGCGGCGGAGACGGTTCGCTGTTGCGCGACGCCGTGGAGCTGGGGCGAGGCCGCCCCGTTCCGGGCGATCGTCACCCAGACCGCGGACGCGCGCTTCCGCGACCTCGACTTCCGTCTCTTCCCGGAGCTGGAGCTGCTGTTCGACGGCCGCAACAGCCTGCGCGGCGTCGAGCTGCCGCCCGGCGTCACGTACCAGGGGGTAGGCGTTCCTGTCCGGGCTCCCCGAGCAGAGGCGTCCGCCATCCGCTGAGCCGCCGCGGCCGGTACGCTGCGAGCCGTGCGAATCGTGAGCGTCGTCGGGACGCGCCCCCAGCTCATCAAGGCCGCGGCGCTGTCGCCGGTGCTACGCGAACGCCACGACGAGGTCTTCGTCGACACCGGGCAGCACTGGGACGAGTCGCTCGCCGGCTCGTTCTTCGCGGAGCTCGCCTTGGCGCGCCCCGACGTCTCGCTCGACGGCGGCGGCGGGACGCACGCCGAGCAGACCGCCCGGATGCTGCGCGGGGTCGAGGAGGTCGTCCTGCGCGAGCGGCCGGATGCGGTGCTCGTCTACGGCGACACGAACTCGACGCTGGCCGGGACCCTCGCGGCGGCGAAGCTCGTCACGCCGGTCGCTCACGTCGAGGCCGGCCTGCGATCCTTCGACCGGTCGATGCCGGAAGAGGTCAACCGGATCGTCGCCGACCACCTCGCGCGCTGGCGGTTCGCCCCGACGCCGACGGCCGTGGCGAACCTGGCCGCCGAAGGCCTCAGGGATGGCGTCGAGCTCGTCGGCGACCTGATGCAGGACCTGGCGGCTCGGGTATCGCGCGAGGTCCGCGACCCGCGGGTCCTCGACGGCGTCGCGCGCGCCGCGCTCGAACCCGGCCGCTTCCTGTTCGCGACGATCCACCGGGCGGAGAACCGGCTCCCCGAATCCGTTCGGCGCTGGACCGCGCTCCTCCGCACGGTGGCGGCACCGGACCGGCCGGTGATCCTCGCGCTCCATCCCGGCACGCGCGCCGTCCTCGATCGCGACGTTGACACTTTGGGCGCCGACGTCGTCGTCGTCGAGCCGCTCGGCTACCGGACGTCGCTCGCGCTCCAGCTCCACGCCGCGGCAGTGCTCACCGACAGCGGCGGGGTCCAGCGAGAGGCGGCGTGGCTCGGGACGCCGTGCCTGGTGCTGCGCTCGACGACGGAGTGGGTCGAGGCCGTCGAGACATCGGGCGGGCGGATGGCGGTGATCGGACTCGATGCCGATCGCGCGGTCCGCGAGCTGGCGCGACTCGCGCCGCTCGATGCCGCAGCGAACCTCGCGATCCGGCGCGCGGCGACGCTTGCCCTCGCGCCGGCAGGAGCGGCGGACGCGATCGCGGGACGCCTCGCCATCGACGAGGCGCAGCCCGCCGGGGCTGGGTCGCCGGCATTTCGGTGAGGGCCGCGCGGCGCGGGCACGTCGCGTTCGTCACCGCGAACACGTTCGAGTTCGACTCGCGGACCGCCCGGGCGGCGGACGCGCTGGCCGCCGACGGCTGGGACGTCACGGTGGTCGCGTTCGCGGCGCCGCATCTGCCCGCGGAGGAGCGCCGCGTGAGCGGCGTCGTGGTTCGGCGGCCGCCGGTCGATCGGCGAATCCTGACCGCCCTGCGACCGCTGCCAGGCGTTGCCCGCGGCGCCGTTGGAAGGATCGTCGGCCTCGACCGGGACGCGACCGCGCTCCCGCCGCGCGGCCCGACGGCGGCCGACCGCGGTCGCGCGATCGCTCGCCGCGCGATCGAGATCCTTGCCTGGCGCCGGCGCACGGGTCCGTGGACGGACGCGGTCCTCCGGGCAGCGCCGGACGCGAGCGTTTTCGTCGCCAAGGCCCTCGTTGCGCTCCCCGTCGTCGCGGCCGCAGCACGTCAACGCCACGGCGACTACGTCTACGACGTCGCCGACCTCCACGTCGAGTCCGGCCGCCTCGCCTCGCTTCCCGGGCCACTCAAGGCGCGAATCGCGGCAAGCGAGGCGCGCCTGCTTCGCGGCGCGTCCGCGCTTCTCGCGTCGACCCCGGCGATGGCGGACGAGATCGCGCGCCGCCACCCGGTGCCGCGTCCCACCGCGGTCCTCAACGTCCGTCCGCGGTGGGATCCAGATGCCCCCGCTCCGCGGTCCGACCGCCTGGCAACAGCGGTCGCGGCAGCGGGAGCGCCAACGGATCGACCGATCGTCCTGTACCACGGAGCGTTCCGGCCCGACCAGGGCATCGCGGAGCTGGTCGCCGCGCTCGCCGAGCCGCCGCTTCGCGACGCTCCGGTGACCGCCGCGTTCGTGGGATTCGGACCGCTCGAAGCTGAGCTGCGGTCCGCGGCGTCCAGCGATCCGACGCGGATCGTGGTCCTGCCGGCCGTACCCTCTGACGAGCTCCTCGACTGGGTCGCCGGCGCATCGGTTGTCTTCGTCGGCGCGCCGCCGGTGACCCGAAACCAGCGGCTGACCACGCCGAACAAGCTGTTCGAGGCGGCGATGGCCGGCGTGCCGGTCGTTGTCGCGGGCGGGACGTACACCGCGAGCCTCGTCGCCGAGGCTCGCCTTGGCCGCGTGGTCGAGCCCTGGACGTCGGCCGGGATCGCAACAACCATCGCGGAGCTCTGCGCGCTCGCGCCGTCGCAGCACGACGAGCTGCGGCAGACGATCCGCGGCGAGGCCCTGCGGAAGTACAACTGGGAGGTCGAGCGAGAGGCACTCGTCGCGCGGTTCCGTGCGCTCGCGATCGACGTGGGAGCGCGCCGTGCCACGCGCGCCGACGGCGATCCGGAACCGCGCGGTCGTCGAATCGCGCTCCTGCTGAACAATCCGTTCGCTGCGGACTCGCGCTCCTGGAAGCTCGCGACGTCACTCACCGCGGCCGGCTGGGACGTGACGGTCGTTGCCCGCGCCGACGGCAGCCTCCCCGGCCGTGAGTCACGCGATGGATTCACGGTCGTCCGCGTCGCTCAGCCGCGCCCGCCTGGATGGCTGCCGTCGCCCCGGCTACCAGGCAGCGGAGCAGATGGGATCGCCACGAGCCGTGGCCTGGTCGCCGATACCGCCGGTCGAGCCGCGCAGGGAATCCGCTACCTGCTGCTCGCCCGTGCGTGGGCGGCCGCGATCCGCGCCGTCGTCCCGTCGGCCGATGTCTGGCAGTCCGAGGGCCTGGTGACGCTGCCGGTCGCGCTCCGGCTCCGCTCGCTCGCCGGCGGCCGGGTGGTGTACGACTCGCGCGACATCCATGTTCAGAGCGCGCGGTTCGCCCGGCTCCCGGGACCGTGGCGACGAGTGCTCGCGCAGAGCGAGCGCCGCTGGGCGCAGGCCGCGGATGCCGTCGTGACCGTCAGCGAGCCATACGCGGCGGTGCTGCGACGGACGCTCGGCGTCGAGCCCGCGATCGTCATGAACGGCCCCGTCCCGTGGCAGCCGCCCGACCCGCCGGAGCGGCGATTCCACGATCGCCTCGGGCTCTCGCCGGAGACGCCCGTGATCCTCTATCTCGGGTCCGTCGCGCCGCACCGCGGCGTCGAGGAGCTGATCGCCGCGATCACGCTCGTCGACCGGGCGGCGCTCGTCGTCCTCGGCGACGGCCCGCGGAAGGTCGCATGCGAGGAGCTGGCGGCCCGATCCCCTGCCGCGGACCGGATCTTCTTCCTGCCGGCCGTGCCGCCGGACGAGATCCTGCCGTTCACCGCGAGCGCGGACGTCGCGGCGATGCCGATCCAGCCCAGCACGCTGAACCATCGCCTGACGACGCCGACCAAGCTCTTCGACGCGATGGGCGCCGGCGTGCCCGTCGTCGCCAGCGACCTGCCGGGGATGGCGCCGATCGTCCGCGATACCGGCTGCGGGATCGTGTGCGACCCGACGAACCCCGCGGACATCGCCCGCGCGATCCGCCAGGTCGTCGACGCGCGGCCGGAGCGCCGGGCCGCGTTACGGGCGGCCTGCCTGGCCGCGGCGCGCGGTCCGTATGCCTGGGAGCGCCAGGTCGAGGCGCTCCTCGACGTCTACGCGGACCTCGTCGCCCGCGGCTGATTCGGCCGCCGCGGCTTCTCGAGGACAACCTCGAAGAAGTCGCGGGTCAGGTCCGTCTTCGGGTACCGGCCAAGGACCCCTTCGAACCGGCGGTAGAACGGCTCGTCCAGCGGTGTCTCGCGGAAGTTGAGCGCCTTCGTCCGGAAGCCGATCCGCTCGAAGTGGTCCTCGTACTCGGCCCATGTCAGCCGGTTGACCCAGGCCGCGCCCTGGGGCTCGCCGCTTCGGCGGCGGTAGAACTCCCGGAAGACCTCGTCTCCGAAGAGAAGATGCGGAAACGGGAAATGGACGTCCCTGTAACGGTGCGACGCCATCGGGCCACGGTGGAGGTTGGCCGCGATCCACGCGAGCCCGCCCGGCTTCATGACCCGGTACAGCTCCGCCAGCGCTGCGTGCGGGTGCTCGACGTGCTCGAAGACGTAGAACGAGTAGACGCGGTCGAAGTAGTTCCCGGCGAACGGGCGATCGACGGCGAGGTCGGCGAGCACCAGGTGCGTCCGGTCGCCCGCGAGCGCCGCCCACGACGCGCGCTTCTGGACGTCGACGCCCCACGCATCGGCGCCGAAATGATGGCCGAGGAGCCAGACCTCGAAGCCGGCGCCGCAGCCGAACTCGAGGACGCGGCGATCGCGGAGGCCGATAGAGCTGTGGACGCGCACGACGCGGTCGCGTGCTCGTGTCGCCATCGACGCCTCGTCGTATTTCGGGGGATCGGCGACCAGTCGGTGCTCGGAGTACTCCGCGTTGAGCGCCTCGAACAGGTCGATGTCGAAGACGGGCTCCCGGCCGGGATCGTCCGGGTAGCGTGTCCCGACGACCGCGAACGGTGCGTCGATGGCCGGGGGCGAGGGCCAGTCGTCGGTCACGGGGGCCGGTTTCGGGTCGGTCACGAATCGCCGCGGCGGAACGCCGGCGACCAACTCGGTCGCAGCCGTCGGCGGGGCCGCGGACACCGCGCGCGTCATTCGCACGGTCGCAACGACCCGCAGGACACGGCGTCCCGCTCCGAGCGCGACGGTGCGGCCGAACGGCAGGCGTTCGATGACTGACTTCGCCGACCGGCGAAGTCCCGATGACGCCGCGTAGCGTTTCAAAATCGTCAGCGTGATCCCTCGCCTGCGTGGCCTCTGATCGTACGCGCGCGAGGCGGTGGTGCCTCCGGTCCGCGTCGTCGCTGCGGTCCCGTCCTGATCAGGCGCTCGCCGTGCTCGCGACGCTCCGCGCCTTGGCCTCGGCGAGCAGCTTCCGCTCCTCCACGCGCGTCCGGTAGAGGTCGACGATCTCCTGCGGTTCGCCCTCGCGGACGATCGTGCCTCGCTCAATGAGGATCGCGCGATTGCAGAACTCCGTCACGTACGTCAGGTCGTGGGTGACGAGGACGATCGCCTTGGCCTTCCCGACGAGCTCGCGGATTCGCGTCTGGCTCTTCGCCCGGAACGTCTGGTCGCCCGTGCCGAGGACCTCGTCGAGCAGCAGGATGTCCGGGGTGATCGCCGTTGCAATTGCGAACCCGAGACGGGCCTTCATGCCGGTCGAGTACGTCTTCACCGGCGCATCGATGAACTGGCCGATGTCGGCGAACTCGATGATCGACGGCGTGAGCGCGGCCATCTCCCGGTGGTCGATGCCGAGGAACGCGGCGACGAGGTCGATGTTGTCGCGCCCGGACAGCTCGGACTCGAAGCCGGCACCCAGCGTCAGCAGCGTCGAGACACGTCCGTCGGTCTCGACGAATCCCTCGCTCGGCTCGAGGATGCCCGCGAGCGCGAGGAGGAGCGTGCTCTTGCCGGCGCCATTCGGGCCGATGACGGCAAGGGATTCGCCGTGTTCGAGTCGGAAGGTGACGTTGCGGAGCGCCCAGAAATGCTTCGGGACGCCGTCGTCTCGACGGACGAGCCCCGGCAGCGAGTCCTTCAGCGTCGTGCGACGCGTCAGCCGCAGGTTGTACCGGATCCCGAGCTCGTGGACGGCGATCGCCGGCGGCCGCGTGGACGGCGACGGCATCGGCGCCGACTGGGCGAGGACGTTCGGCTTCGGCGCGACGCGTGCGGCCATCACAGGATCCGGGCGAACGCGGGCTCGACTCGCTTGAAGACCGCGAGAGCGATGCCGAGGAGCACGAGCGACACGAGGAGGACGACGAGCAGGCCGATCCAGTCGGGGCTCGTCTCCGAGTAGATGACGGCGCGGTACGACTCGAACAGCGGCCCGAACGGATTGAGTCGCAGGAGTGCCCGGACCGGGCTGTTGCCGCCAGCCGTCGCCTCGCCGATCGAGTACAGCGCCGGCGAGAGGTAGAACCACAGTCGGAGGATGTGCCGCAGGATGTTCTGCACGTCGCGGTAGAACGTGTCGACCGCGGCGAGCAGGATCCCGAGCGCGAGCGTGAACACGTACTGGACGACGCCGATGACCGGGATGAGGAGCACCCACGGGCTCAGCCGGTCGAGGTAGAACAGGTAGACGATCCCGAGCGCAATCAGCCCGATGAGGAAGCTGAGCGTCCCCGCGGTGATCGCCGCGACGGGGAGGACGACCTTCGGGAACTGGACCTGGCGGATCAGCGCCTGTCGGTTGACGACGGACGACGTCGCGTCGCTCAGCGTCGTGCTGAACCACTTCCACGGCAGGATCGCCGCGAAGATGAAGAGCGGGTAGTCCGGCGTCTTCCGCTGGAAGATGACCTGGACGAGCACGACGTAGACGGCCATCTGGAGGAGCGGGTCGATGACCCACCAGAGCTGCCCGAACGCCGTGTCGGCATGAGTGCGTTTCAGGTCCGCCCCGACGAGGTAGCGGATGAGCCGCTGGCGTCCCAGCATGTCGCGGAATCCTTGCGCCGCGAGCGACACGGGAGTGCGCCGGGAGGTCGTCGGGCGGGGCGGGACGAGTGCCTCCGTTTGGGAACCCCTCATGCGCCGGGGAAGGGTATCACGCACCACCGGCGGGAACGCTCGTCTCGCCGACACTTCCCACCGGAGTCGCAAGACGGTCGGCGATGCCGCGTGCGAACTCGGATGAGAGACGAGCCGGGTCGTACCTTTCTGCCGCCCGCCGGGCGGCGTCGCGCGCCTGCGGCGTCCGCAGCTCGTCCGCGGCGAGCATCGCCGCGATGAGCCCGTTCGGTTCGAGCGGGTCATAGAGCCGCCCGACCTCCGGGCCGACGATCTCCGCGATCCCGCCGACACGCGGGGCGACCACCGGCACACCGAACGACAGCGCGAGCATCAGGACGCCGGAGTTGAGGGACCGCAGGTACGGCAGGACGGCGATATCGGCGGCACGGAGGAAGACCTGCATGTCGTCGCCGGGGATGGACCGCGGGTAGAGTGAGATAAACGGATCGAGCTCGCAACGTTCCAGGAAGTCGTCGACGCCGGGCTCGTTCGATGGCATCCCGGCGACCACGAGGCGTCGCCGTCCACCCTCGCGCGCGGAGATCTCGGCGAACGCGCCAAGCAGCTGGTCGAGCCCCTTGTAGGGCTTGATCGCGCCCAGGAGTGCGTAGACCGTGTCGTCGACCGGAAGGTCCAGCTCCCAGCGCGCGGCCTCGCGGGAGATCGAATCGACGTACGCCCCGATGTAATTGGGATGCGGCACGTGGAGGAGCTTGTCCGCGGGGATCGTGAACCACTCCGCCACCTCGGCAGCCGCGTTCGACGACATCACATGGACGACGGTCGCGCGGTCGACGATCGCCTGCTGGAGCGCCGCCTCGAGCGCGGGCATGGCAGCGCCGTGCGGCAGGACGTTGTGGACGGTCCACGCGATCGCGCCGCCGGCGGCGACGAACCGGTCCAGGCGGGCCACGAACATGTCGAGGCGTGCGCGCGCGTCCACCGGGTCCGCCGCGCCTTCGAGGATCCTGTTCGTCCAGTGGAGGTGCAGGACGAGGCGCGCTCCGGTCGCGTCGCGAAGCGCGACGAGGTGGTCCAGCTCCTCGAGGTCGAACAGCGGAACGCTCGCGACTCCCTGCCTCCACGCTCCGGCGTAGAGCAGCGCCTGGTAGGGGTTCATCCTCGCGATCGGGTGGTACGCGACGAGGATCGGGTCCCGGTGACCGAGGCCCTCGAGCTCGCGGACCGCCGCCGCGGCATCAGCGACGAGGCGCCCGGGCTCAGGGCGGCGCCCACGCAACGTGCCGTTCATCGCCCGCCGCCGCCGACGCCGGCCGTCGCGGTCTCGAGTCGCGCGGCCCCGCCTCCGCCGAGCAATGACGAGTAGGCGTCCCGGTACCGTTTCCCGTTCGCGGCCCACGTCCTCTCGGCGAGGACCCACCGCCGCCCCGCGTCGCCGTACGCGCGGCACAGCTCCGGGTTGTCGATGAGTGACTCGATCTCCATCGCGAGCGCGTCAGCGTCGTCGTGCGCGAACGCGACGCCGCGTTCTCCCGGCGCCGCGATCTCGATGAGCGCGGGAAGGTCGGACACGACGAGCGGCTTGCCCATCGCCATTGCCTCGAACGGCTTCAGCGGCGTGACGTAGCGTGCAGCGCGGTCGTTCCGGCGGGGGACGACGAACATGTCGAGCAGCGCGTAGTGCGCGCGGACCTCGCTGTGTGGCACCTGACCGGTGAACACGACGGCTTCGCCGACGCCGGAGCGCTGTGCCAGGTCCTCGAGCTCCTCACGCCGCAGCCCGTCGCCCACGATCAGGCAGGCGACCTTGCGCCCGCGCATGAGCAGCTTTGCCGTCGCCTCGATGAGCAGCTCGTGGCCCTCTCGAGGATGGTCGAGGGTGCTGACGTAGCCGAAGACGGTGCGGCCGTCGAGGTGGTAGCGCCGCCGAAGCTCGGCGTCGGGCTCCGTCGGCTCGAATGACGACGGGTCGACGCCGTTCGGCATGAGGAAGATGCGATCGCGCGGGACGCCGCGCGCCGCGATGTCGTCTCGCATCGCCTCCCCGATCGTGACCACGGCGTCCGCGGCCTGCATGCAGCGGTTCTCCGTCTCGAACCGCCGCTCGTAGTGCTCGCCGGCCTCCGCCCTGTCGTGGTCGGCCGACCACGTCGTCTCGAAGAACGAGCGGACCTCGTAGACGAGCGGGCGGCGAAGGTGCTCGCGGAGAGCGACGCCGACGAGCGCGGTCTCGAAGCCCCGGAAGCCGGACGAGGCGTGGATAATCGCCGGCCGCTCCTGGCGCCCGACGCGCGCGGCGAGCGACGCGTAATCAGTCAGCTGCACGTCGAACGGCACCTCGGCCGGGTAGCCCGGCCCCAGGTCGAGGCGATGATGGACGATGCCGTCGACGACCTCCGTCGTCGGGAAGGTCGTCACGCCTTCCTTGCGCGGGAAGCCGAGCGAGGTCACGACGAACGGATCGAGACCGGCGTCGCGCTGCGCGAGGAGCGTGTACCGGCTGCGCATCGTGAAGCCGTTCTGGAGGTACGGGACCGATTCCTTGAGCAGGTGCATGACGACGTTGTCCCCGCGCGGCTCGACAGGCCGGGGCGCGCCCGGGATTCGCGGCACCCATCGTGGATCCGTCTCGACGAGGCGGCCGAGCCAAAATCGCTCCTGATCGGCCAGCCGCTGATCGTCGCCGAGCGCGCGGATCCGCCTGATCGTCAACACCACCTCGGTCAGGTCGCCACGCCTCGCGTGGATCTCCCGCTTGAAGGCGAGCGCCTTTCGGCTGTCGGGGTGCCGGGCGAGGAGGCCGTCGACCTGCTCGAGCGCCTCCTCGTAAGAGCGTCGCTCGAAGGCGCGGCGAGCGCGCCGCCAGGCGACGGGGTCCTGCCACGGGTCGAGACGCTGGCCGCGCTCGGCGGGCGTCCAGCGCCGCCGTGTTGCGCCGCCCGGGGACGGCGAGGACCCCGAGACGAGCGAGTACGCATCGCGCGCGAGTCGCACGAGCGCCTCGTCGCGCGGCGGCGGCAGGAAATCGGCGACCTTCCTGACCGCGCCCTTGAGCGAGCCCGTCACGCCGGACGCGCGCGCGGGTCTCGATTTCGAGTCGCTACTACCGTCGGCCACTGGGTCCCGTCGGCGCCAGGGTCGCGTGGATCGTGGAAGGCATCGGCGGAAGGATAGTCGGCGGTCGGGGATCGGGGATTTACGGCGTCGCGACCGGTCGTCCCAGGGGCGGCGGTGGTTCCGGGCGTTGCGGTGTGTGGGTCAGCTCACGGCATCGGAACCCCGAGGCGCTCGTACAGCTCGCGATATCGTCGGCCGTTCTGCCGCCAGGTGCGGTTCGCGGCGACCCATTCACGCGCGGCGCGGCCAAGGGTCGCTCGACGCGCGGGATCGTCGAGG
>DATFPL010000172.1:0-1908 GCA_035264845.1 Candidatus Limnocylindrales bacterium
GCCGAAGAAGCGGAACGCGAACGGCAGCGTCACGTTCGCCGAGGCGTCGTCCGCCAGCGTCAACCGCGTCCCGCCGGCTGTCGCGTCGATCCAGGAGTACGACCCGTCCTCGAACCGGTAGTTGTCGACGACGCTGCCGGCAGCGGTCTGGACGTCCGAGCCCGCGGAGGCAGCGATCGACAGCGACCCGACGGCACGCGGGACGTAGGTGCCCGTGTAGAGGCCGTCGCCGCGCGGGGTCAGCGTCACCGCCTCGCCGTTCGCCGTCACGGTCAGCGGCCCGGGCGCAGCGCAGGTCGCGCCGATCGCGCGAATCGCCACGGGCTCGCCGACCGAGAAGGTGAACCCGGGACGCGGCGACTCGATCCAGGCCGCGCCGGCTTTGGAGCAGCGGACCGCCCGATCGAGGTTGAGCCGCCCCTTCGTGGCGATCCAGGACAGCGACGAGCGCTCGTCCACGGTTCGCAGCAACAGCGCCTTCGTGGCCGCGTCGCTCGCGGACGGGAACACCGAACGGAGCAGGGCTGCGGCACCGGCAACGTGCGGCGTCGCCATCGAGGTCCCGCTCCACCAGTCGTACGTTCCGCCGGGCAGCGTCGAGTAGATGTGGTCGCCCGGCGCGCCCAGGTCGACGCTCTCCCGGCCGCTGTTCGAGAAGCTCGCGAGTCCGTCGCTCGCGTCGGTCGCCGCGACGGACACGATGTTCGGCACGTCGTACGAGGACGGGTAGTGCGGCTGCGAGTCGTTGTCGCGCGAATCGTTGCCGGCCGCGGCAACGAAGAGCGTCCCGAGCCGGTCGGCCTCGGCGATCGCGTCGACGGTCGCCTGCGAGTACGCCTCGCCGCCCCAGGAGGCGTTGATCACATCGGCGCCGTGCGTCGCCGCGTAGAGGATCGCGGAGACCCCGTCGGCTGTGGTGCCCGAGCCCTGCGCGTCGAGGAACTTGAGCGCCATCAGGCTGACGCCCGAGCGGTTGATCCCCGTCACCCCGACGCCGTCGTCCCCCACCGCCCCGATCGTCCCGGCGACGTGCGTTCCGTGACCGTGATCGTCGGCGGGGCTCGAGTCGCGGTTGGCGAAATCCCAGCCGCGCCAGTCGTCCACGTAGCCGTCGGCGTCGTTGTCGATCCCGTCGGTGCGGCAGCCGGAGCAGCTCTCGCCGGCGTTCGTCCACATCCGCGGGCTGGACGTCGCGCTCCCGCCGAGATCGGGATGGCTGAAATCGATGCCGGTGTCGATGACCGCGACGACGGTCGACGGCGAGCCGGTCGCCACGTCCCACGCTTCGACGGCGTCGATGTCGGCGTCAGGTGTGCCCGCCACGCCGGCAACCGTCTGACCGGTGTTGTGGAGCCCCCATAGCTCCTGAAACGAGGAGTCGCTCGGAACGCCGTCCGCGTGGAGCAGGTAATTCGGCTCCGCGTACGCGACCCGCGGGTCGTCGTTGAGCGTCGCCAGCGCCTGCGCGGTGTCGGCCGCGTCGACGGCGACGAGCTCGGCGCCGAGCCGCCCGAAATCACGCCGCTCGCGTGCGCCTACCTCGGCAAGAGCCGCGTCGCGCTTCGCTTCGCCCACGCCGGCCTCGTACCGAACGATCAGCTCGCCCGGCACCGAGGGCGGGCCCAGCTGGTCCTTCGTGTTGGAGGCCGCTGGCGCGGCACTTCCGACGCAGAGAACGGCTAGGAACGTCAGGCCGACGAGTGCGAAGCCGAAGCGCAACGTCATGCAGAGACCCCTCTCCCCCTCGAGCCGGCGCCCCCACGCCGGCAACCGCGCGGATCGTATCCGCACTTTCGATTGACCGCTTTGCACGTTCCGGATCGCCTGCCAAAGTGAGTGGACGATGTTTCGCACGGTCGGGATCAGCGTCTGTGCGCTCGCCGTCCTCGCCTTGCCCGCGACGGCCCG
>DATFPL010000173.1:0-17109 GCA_035264845.1 Candidatus Limnocylindrales bacterium
TCGAGGAGATCACCGACGGCGTCGAAACGATCAAGGTCGGCAACCGTGAGATCCCCGCCCGCGCCTACGTCTCGTCGTTCAACTTCCGCGGCACGGACCAGCAGAAGCTGGTCGGGACGCTGTCGGGCGGCGAGCGGAACCGGGTCCACCTCGCGAAGCTCCTCCAGTCGGGCGGCAACGTGCTGCTGCTCGACGAGCCCACGAACGACCTCGACGTCGACACGCTCCGTGCCCTCGAGGCCGGCCTGGAATCGTTCCCCGGTTGCGTGGTCGTCATCAGCCACGACCGCTGGTTCCTCGACCGGATCGCGACCCACATCCTCGCGTTCGAGGGCGACAGCCAGGTCCGCTTCTTCGAGGGCAACGTCAGCGACTACGAGGCGTTCCGCCACAAGGAGCTCGGGACCGACGCAGACCAGCCGCACCGCATCAGGTACAAGCGCCTCGTCGCCTGACCGCGGGCGTCAACCGCCGACGATTCGAACCGCGGCCTGCGGGAGGTCGCCCCACCAGCGGGCATAGCGGCGGTAAACGGCGGGCTCGCGATCGGCGAGGAGAGCGACAAGGGCCCGGGCTTCCGCATCGAGGTCCGCCCACGCATCGTCGTCGAGCGCGAGGAACGCAGTCAGCTCGATCCCGCGATCGGCGGGCCGCCACACGCCCGCGACGTAGCCGTCGACGAGGACCGCCGGCAGCGTGTCCCCGTTGCTGCGCGCGACCACCCGCCGGTACTCAGCGGGCACGATCCTGCTGCGGTCCGCGTAGGCGAGCAGCACGCTGTCCCACATCGGCAGCAGCCGTGGCGAGGCAGGCGAGTCTTCGGAGGGGATGGTGCCATCCGGCACATCGAGCAGCTCCTTGCCGTCCGGACCCTCCAGCCGCACGAGCGTGTCACCGAGCGACTGAACAGCGTCGCGCAGCATCGACCGGCCGACCAGCCCGAACTGCGCAATGTCGTGAACGGACGCGGGTCCAAAGCCCTCGAGGTACCGCCGGACGAGGTGCCCCTGCGCGGTCGTGATGTCGCCGGACCGTTCCTGGCGCGGCGCCGCGATGTACGACGGTCGTGGACGGAACGACCATGGGCCGCCGGTAGGGGCGTGCACGAGCGGCCCCGCCTGCCGAAGCGCCCACCACACGCCCGGCTTCGGCGTGACACCCAGCCGCGCATCGAGCCAGCCCTCGGCCTCGGCGTTCGTGCGCGGCTTCGACGCGAACTCCAGCACCGCCGGTACCAGCGCATCGGCGTCGGCCTTTGTCAGCCCCGTTCGGGTGAACCGGCGGTCGTTCATGCGCGCTGCGCGGAGCGTCGGCTGCATCGCCTCGTGGAAAGCCGGGTAATCCGCGGCGTCGACGGCGTGCAGGGTGATCCGCATCAGCGTCGCCTTGACGATTGCGTACTCCGCAAACGCCCGGTCGAGCTCGGTTGCGTCGAACCCTTGCACCCGGTTCCAGAGCGCGATATACGGCGAGGCGGGCTCCTGCGCCTGGACGGCAGCGACTCGACGGAACGCCTCGACGACGCCGGCCCGCTCGCGCCGCAGCAGCATCTGTCGGGCGAGCGTGGCGCGGTTCAACTGACGAGCAGTAAGACGCATGTAGCGATTGTGGCGTCCGGCCCCGGCCGCCGCGTCGACGTAACGGCGTGCCGTTGACAGCATAAATAGCGTGCGTTAGTTTTAGAGCGAACACAGAAGACCACGAACGACCAGGGGAGACGAGTGAGTAGCTCGACCGCACTGACCACGGACCATCACCACGACCTCGGGGACCTGCCGTCCCAAGACGACGCAATAGTCGGCGTCCCGACCGCCCGTGAAATCCCGGATGCCGACTGGCCCCGCTACGAGGGGTACATCGCGGAGATCTTCTCCGCGTTCGGAATGCAGCTCGATACCCCGGGAACCGCCTCGACGCCGAAGCGCTTCCTGCGCGCGATGTTCGACGCAACGGACGGCTACGACGGCGATCCCAAGCTGCTGACGGCCTTTCCGACGGAATGCCACGGCGGCGCCAACTGTGAGCTCGCCCAGGTGATCGAAGGTCCGATCCCGTTCTTCGCGCTGTGCGAGCACCACGCGCTTCCGTTCGCGGGGCAGGCGTACGTCGGGTACGTCGCACACGAGGGGATCATCGGCATCAGCAAGCTGACCCGGCTCGTTCGCGTCCTGACCCGCCGCTTCGGCGTCCAGGAGCGGATGACCCACCAGATCGCGGACGAGCTCGACCGACTGATGGCGCCACACGGCGTCGCCGTCTATCTCGAGGCCCATCATCTCTGCACCCAGATGCGCGGCGTTCGCGAGATCCACCCGAAGACGCGGACGACGGCCTACCGTGGCGTGTACGCGGAGAACGCCGACCTGCGGAGCGAGTTCTTCGACATCAGCGGCCTTCGCCGGGCGGATCGATGACGGCCGCCGTCGGGGCGCGCGAGGTGAACGTGGCTGCGCCGAAGATCGAAACGCTGTTCGACCGGGCGCAGGCCCGCGATCGGCCGCTGCGAGGCGCGGGAATGCCGCCCGTCCTCGAAGAGCGGTACGGCGGACCCCTGCTCGTCCCGGTGGGGACGGGCCGTCCGACCGTCCTCGCCAACTTCGTCTCGACGCTCGACGGCGTCGTCGCTCTTGGCTCCGGCGATCTCACCGGCGGCGGGCTCATCAGCGGCTTCCACGAGCCCGACCGTTTCGTGATGGCGCTCCTTCGCGGCATCGCCGACGTCGTCGTCGTGGGCGCGGGCACGCTCCGCGGGTCGACGCGCCACCGCTGGGTCGCGGATCACGTCCAACCGAAGCTGGCGGACGCGTTCGCGGACTGGCGGTCGGCGATGGGACTCGCCCGCCACCCGACCACGATCGTCGTCACCGCCAGTGGCGACATTCCGGTCGAGCACGCGGGGCTGAACGATGCCGCCATCCCCGTGGTCGTCGCCACGACGGCCTCCGGCGCTCGCCGCCTGTTTGCGACGCGCATCGCGCCGCATGTGTCCGTCGCGGCCTCGGAAACTGACGGACCGCTCAGGGGCAGCGACATCGTCGCCGTCGCCCAGGCAGCGGGAGCCCGGGTGATCCTTTGCGAGGGCGGACCCCACCTGCTCGCCCAGCTCGTCGAACAGGACCTTCTCGACGAGCTGTTTCTGACCGTTGCGCCGCAGCTCGTGGGCCGCGGCGGACCTCAGCGAATCGGCCTGGTCGAGGGCCTTGCGCTCCCGCCACGTGACGCGCGATGGCATGACCTCGCATCAGTCAGACGATCCGACAACCACCTCTTCCTTCGGTACCGCCGTACCGGCGTCGACGAACAGGAGCCTCGAAATGACTGACCAGACCCACGTGATCGTCGGCGCGAGCCTCGCCGGAGCGAGTGCCGCGGCGGCGCTCCGCAAGCAAGGCTTCGACGGCCGAATCGTCCTCATCGGCGAGGAGCCCGAGCGGCCGTACGAGCGACCGGAGCTGTCCAAGAAGTACCTCCGGGGCGAGCCCGGGACCGACGTCTTCGTGCACCCCGCCGACTTCTACGCCAACCAGGACATTCAGCTCGTGACGGGAGCGCGGGTCGAGCACGTCGACCCGCGTCGGCATGAGGTCGCGACGGCGCGCGCGACGTACCACTACGACCGACTTCTCCTCGCCACCGGGACGGCGCCGCGAGCGCTCGAAGTGCCGGGTGCCGAGCTGGACGGCGTCGTCTCCCTGCGAACGATGCGCGACGCGGACGGCATTCGGGAGCGGGCTCAGGCGGCGCAGTCGATCGTCGTCGTCGGCGGGGGATGGATCGGCTCGGAGGTCGCGGCGTCGCTCCGCCAGCTGGGGCGCGACGTCGCGCTCGTCGCACCGGGTGCCGCTCCGCTCCAGCGCGTGCTGGGCCCGGAAGTCGCCGAGGTCTACCGCGCCGCGCATGCCGAGAACGGCGTTCGCCTCGTGCTCGGGACGACCGTCGCGGCGTTCCGCGGCAGTGGGCGCGTCGACGCCGTTGTCACGGCGGACGGCGGCGTGCTGCGCGCCGGTCTCGTCGTCGTCGGCATCGGTGCCGCACCGCGTACCGAGCTCGCGGCCGCGGCGGGGCTAGAGCTCGAGCGGGGCATCGTCGTCGACGAGCACCTCGAGACGAGCGTTCCCGGCATCTTCGCGGCCGGCGACGTGGCCGATGCCTGGCACCCGCTGTTCGGGCATCGACTCAGGGTCGAACACTGGGACAACGCCAAGCGGCAGGGTCGCGCCGCCGCGGCGAGCATGATCGGCAACGGGAAGGCGTACGACCGGATCCCGTACTTCTATTCCGACCAGTACGACCTCGGGATGGAGTACACGGGTTATGCGCCGCGGTGGGACGAGGTCGTCGTTCGCGGCGACATCGACAGCCGCGAGTTCATCGCCTTCTGGCTCGCGGAGGGCAGGGTCGTCGCGGGGATGAACGTCAACGTCTGGGACGTCGCGCCGGCGATCGAGCGGATCGTCCGCTCGCAGGTTGCGATCGACCGGGCTCGTCTCGCGGACAAGGGCGAGCCGCTCGAGGAGCTTGCGCCGGCCGCCTGACCGAAAACCCGCGTCGACGCCGCGTTCGGCGCGCCGGCCAGCTACGCCTGACCCATCCTGCTGAGGTACATCAGCGGTACGGCGGCGAGCGCGACGACGACGATCACGGCGAGGAACACCCAGGCGAGCGCGGTCTGGACGGGGTTGCTTGCGTGCTCGCCCATGACGTCCCGGTCGCGGGCGACGAGCAGGATCGGCAGGTACGTCAACGGGAGCACGACGACCGAGAACACGACGGCATATTCGGTGACTTCGACCGGGTCGACGTTCGTCGCGAGGATGAGAAGCGCGAGACCGAAGATCAGGAGCCACGACAACGTGAACCGCGGCACTCGCGCCAGCTTGTACTCCTCCTTCCCCCATTCGAACCCGAAGAACTGCGCGATGCCATAGGCGCCCGCCAGGCTCGTCTCGACGGCGGCGCCTCCGATCGCGAACAGCGCGCCGAGGAGGGCTGCGAGCAGGCCCGGCACGGCGAACGCCTCGAACGGAGCAATCATTGCCGCGCCAACCTGGTCGGGGACGATCGAGCGAGGTTGGAGGACCTCGGCGCCAAGGACGATCAGCGCAGCCACCACGACCGCGCCGAATGCGATCCCGACGCCCGCCGTCAACGTGTTGATCGGCAGGTCGTCTGGCGTGTGGCCCTCCTCGATCTGCCCCGAGGAGTAGAACTGCACCTCGTACGGCATCGCAGTTGCGGCAATCAGCCCGACAGCGAAGTAGCCGTACGACGCCGCCGACCCGTCGCCGAGTCCCTCGACGTGTGGGACGAGTCCGCGCGCGGCCTGCCCCCAGTCGACGCCGAGCGCGACCGCTGCCGCGACGAACACGAGCATGAAGAGACCCATCAGGCCGAACACGCGCTCCAGCCCTTCGAACGGCAGAAGGGAAACGGTCGCGATGATGAGAAGGAGGCCGATCGCGAGCCAGAGGCCGTACGGCAGGTTCGTGACGAGCCGCAGAACGATCGCGACGCCACCGACCTCGGCGGCGCACGTCAGCGCCGTAACAGCGGTCGACGCGACGAGGACGCCCAATCCAACGCCGGCGCCGAGACGCTCGCGCACGAGGACGAAGACGGGCTTTCGCGCGACGATCGCCACGCGGCCGCACATCTCGCTGTACAACGCGATCCCGAGGGCGCCGATCACGATCGGCCAGAGGAGCCCGTAGCCGAACCGCGCACCGGCCTGGGTGGCGAAGACGATCTCACCGACGTCGACGAACCCGCCGAGGGCAGTAACGATCCCGAGCGTGACCGCGAGGACGCGGCTCATCCGGCGATTCCGTCGAGCTTGTCTCGCAGGCCGTCGAGCCGACTGCGTATCCGTCGCAGGGTCGGCTCGTCGTCGTAGCCGAGCGCTGCCTCTTCGGCGACCTGCGTGAACGTCTCGGCCGCGTCGGTGGCGGCCGACAACATCGACCGCGCGCCGGGCTCCACGGGGTGATGGAGCAACGACCCGCGCTCCTGGTCCGTCGCATCGGCGAGGTTCTCGAGCTCCGAGGCGAAATACTGCGCGGTCACGGCCTGTCGCCGATCGATGATCGTTGCCGCCTCGTTCACGCGACTGGTGAGTGACGAGACGAAGTCGCCGATGTCCTGTCGATCCGTTGGGGCGAACATCTGCCACGCGCCGGGCGCGAGAAGCGCGGCGGTCAGCACAACGAACAGCGCGACGAAGCGCAGGTCGATCGACTCGGATCGCCTCCGGGCGCCGGGCTGCTCGGGCATCGGCAGCGATCTTCCGCGGGCGATGGGAGCGGGGTTGCCGGAGGACAACGCTGAAACGCTTGCGCGCAGGTTACAGCGCCGGTCGCGCTCGACGCGCCGGGGGCACGCTCGAAATCGGTCGCGACGCGCCGGAACGTCTGCTGAGTCGCGATCGGCTCGCAACGGCAACGGCCGACATCGCACGGACCGCCCGCTACGGCAGGTAACGCTCACGCAGGCGAGCGACCGTAGCGGGCGGCAGGACGGCGGCCCCGACAAGGTCCTCGATCGTGATCGAGTCGAAGGTCGACGTATCGGCGAGCAGCTCGCGATACCGCGCGCACATGTCGGCCATGTCGGTGTTGCCCGCGGCGTGCACGACGATGTACCGCCCCCACGTCCAGTCGCCACTCGGATGCTGGAGCATCGAGAGCAGCAACAGGTGTTCGAGCCACGGGGACCACAGGTCGGTCCGACCACTGACTGCATCGAACGCATCGGGCCGGAAGGCGACGGACCGCTCGTGAACCTCTCGATACCGCGCGAGGTTCGTCGGCTTCGGCTGCTCTCTGGTGAGCCGCTCGTGGTACGTCACGTCGACGGCCAGCACGCCATGCGTCCCGTTGCCACGATCGACGACAAACGCGGCGTCGAAGGCGCGGAGGCTGTTGAGCCATTCGGCGTCGAGGCGGCCGGGAGAGTGCGCAAAGCGGACCTCCGACACTCGACCGCCGATGTCCGGCCACCACGCGCGGAGAGCGTCGTCCGCCCGTCGCCGGTCCGCCCAGAGATCGCCGAACAGGTTGAATGCGAGCGCTTCGGACGACAGCAGTTCCGCCCACAGCCGCTGGCGGTCGAAGCTTTGATGTCGCTCCACCAGCGACGTCCTCGCACGCGCGGCCGCGAGCGCGTTGAGCGTCACGAACGTCGCGCCCGTGTCGAGACCGTAGTCGAATGGAATGCGGTTGCCGACGGGGCGCGAATCGATCCCGGACCGCGGCACGAACGGCTGGGACCCGATCGGGTGGCCGTGCGCTTCCCGCCAGCGCGCCTGATGGAGCCGCGTGGACTGCCGGAACAGCGTCATCGCCGGTCGGCGGGGAACGCGGTCGGACGGATCCCAGCACCAGGCGCCTTCCAGCTCGTCCCTGGTGAGCTCGGCGGTCACGTGGCAGCTCCATCGTTCGAGGAAAGCTCAGTCGCGGGCGCCGCAATCTCTTGGCCCGACGATCGGTCTATCGTGCCGGACTATGACCTACGCCACCGACACCCGAGTCGACTCCTACATCGACGCCTTGCCCGCCTGGCAGCAGAAAATCTGCCAGGAGGTCCGCGACATCGTCCACGCCGCGGATCCAGACGTCGTGGAGACGATCAAGCGGACCGTCCAGCCCTACTTCGTGCTCGATGGCAACGTCGCCGCGCTGCTCGCGGCGAAGGACCACGTCACGGTGTTCCTTTACGACGGCGGTCTTGCGCCGGACCCCGAAGGCATCATCACGGGCGGCCACGGCAACGAGACCGGCCGAATGATCGCGGTCCGCGAAGGCGAGGCCATCAACCGCGGCGCCCTCACGGCGATCTTCAAGGCGATCATCGCGAACAACCGAGCGGGCGGCTGGCGGAAGCTGAAGGCAGCGGCGGCGACGCCCCGCTCCTGAGAGTCGCTTGCCCCGTTGCACGCCACGTGTGCAACCCGGCGAATGGCGAGGCTCCGTCGCGCCGAATCCGCGTTGTTCGTCCCTCGTCCTGCACGCACGGCGTGCATTGACGCCGTTCTGCACTCCCGGCGTGCAACGTGGGCAGGAAGAGGGGGCGCGAGGCAGCCTCGTTCGCTCGTTCGCTCGCCCGGTGTGCAGCGGTAGCGCGCCGCGCCTCAGCCCGCCGGAAGGCGCTCACCCGCCTCGATCCTGATCGGCAGCCGGTTCTCCGCCGGCGTCAGCGGACACGAGAACCGCGCGTCATACACGCACGACGGGTGGTAGGCGAGGTTGAAGTCGAGCGTCCACGTGCCGTCGTCCTCCGCGAAGAGGTCGAGGTACCGCCCGGCACCGTAGGTCTCGGTCCCGCTCGTGGCATCGAGGAACGGGACGAACACGGACTCGGCGTCGCCGCCTGCGATCCGATATCCCGTCAGGGTGAGCGGCGTCGCGGCCATCTCGAATCGGAACACGCCCGCTCGCTCCGCGGGCCGCAGCTGACCGTCGGACGTGGGGATCTGGAACTGCGTCGGTTCGGTCCCGCCGTACGGCTCGAGGCTGAGGCCGTCGGCGACGAGCTGCGGATTGACGTCGAAGTAGGGGAGTCCGGTGAACGACGCTCGCTGGTCCGCCGGGATCGGGCTCCCTTCGGCCGCCCTGAAGAACTCGTCCTTTTCCGCCCGGAACTGCCGCACCGCGTCCTCGTACGAGATGTGGTGTTCGTGGCCGTGCGCGTGCTCGTGGTCGTCGTGCGTCATCGGATCCTCCTCGGTTCATCATGCTGCTTGATGCGGCGTGCAACCCTACTCGTGCACGGCAGTGCCTCGACGAGAAAGGAGCGAAATGCGAGCACCCATGTCCCGCCGGAAGGTGACTACCTCCTTGCACGACATGAGGCTCCATGCGCACGCTCAATCTCGGCATCCTCGCCCACGTCGACGCCGGTAAGGCCACCCTCACCGAGCGACTCCTCTTCACCGCCGGCGCGATCGCAAACGTCGGCAGCGTTGACGCCGGAACGACCCAGACGGATTCGCTCGCGCTCGAGCGCGACGCCTGGCTCGCGTCGCTCGCGAAGCGCGGCTAGGCGACGTTCTGGTCGACAGGGGGCAGCTCGAACAGCCGGCGATCGTCCGCCATCTCCACGTGTTGTTCGGTCGACCTGATCGAGGATCCGGATGGGCAGGACGCCGAACCGCATCGACCGATCGAACGGATCGCTGCGGCGGTGCTCGGCGACGACGTGGCCTGAAGGTCGCCGCGGCTGGCGTCAGTCCGGACGCCAGAGGTCGATCTGCGGGAGCCCCTCGATGCCGAGCGTCTGCGACAGCTCGCCGCAGTGGTACGCGTCGTGGGTCAGGAGCCGCTGGAGGATCGACGCCCGGGAATGGAGCTGGCGCTGCTCGCCCATCCGGCGCTCGACCTCCTCGCTCAGCATCTCCGGCGTCCATCGGTCGAGAACGCCGTCGATGACCGCCCAGGTCGTGTCGAGCGCCTGAACCAGCTCGGCGGCGGTCCGCGGCTGATCGAGATGATCCTCCCAGCCGTCCCAACCCAGCGGGTCGGCGAACGGCGTCGACTCCGCGCCGGGCTCACCGAGGACGCCGCACAGCCAGTACGCCCGCCCACCGGCGGTATGGCCGACGGTCGCCCAGATCGGCAACAGATCCGGCGCCGGCCGAATCGCAAGCTGCTCGTCCGTCATCGCGCGGATGACCTCGGTCAGGCGGCGGTTGTACTGCGGCCAGCGGTCGTAGAACAGGCGAATCGACATCGGATGCTCTCCAGGCTCAGCGGTTGCGCTCGGCGCGGACGAACAGGAACGTGCCGACGGCGACGAACGCGACGAACGACGCGCCGATCACGGCCACGTTCACGGGCAGAGGCGTTATCTCTGGCGCGGGTACGCCCGGCTGCAGACCGTAGACGACGTTCCGCGTCAGCTCGACCACGTAGCGCATCGGCGAGAGCGCCGACAGGATCGCGAGCGGCAGCGGCAGGTTGTGGACCGGGTTCAGCACGCCTGCCAGGAAGAACTGGGGCAGCAGGACGAACGGGAAGATCTGTTGCGCGGCTCGTTGGCTGGACAGCCTCGAGAGCAGGAGCAGCCCGAACGAGCCGCCGTAGACCGCGACGATGAACGAGACCGGAATGAGCGCGAGGATGACGAGCGGCGACAACGGCACGCCGACGAGGAAGGCGACGACCAGGATGCCGAGCCCGGTCGGCAGCGCGACGAGGGCCTCGCCGATGATCTTCCCGCACACGATCGCGTAGCGCGACACCGGCGAGACGAAGATCTCCTGGCTGAAGTCCTCCTCGCGGTCGGCGATCAGCGAGACGAGCCCCAGCGTCGCCGACTGCCACACCGTCTGGGCGAGGACGCCGGTGAAGACGAACGTCATGAGATCGAAGCCGCCCGGGTTGCCGAACCCCGACTGGAGCGCGGGACCAAGCACGAGCACGAACACGAGCGGGAATGCGAGCTCGGACAGGAGCCGCGTCCGGTCGCGGAGCAGCTTGACGAAGTCGCGATGCGCGATGACCGCAACGGCGGACAGCTCGGCGGGCAGACGGCGGGGGACCGGGCGGGCTGTCGCGCGCTCGTGCTCGACGGTCGTCTCAGCCATCGGCGCGCTCCTCGCTGCGTTCGGCGGCCTCGGACGCCTCGTCAATCTCGGCGCCCGCGACGGCCTCGACGCCGAGCTCCGCGCGGCTGACGATCTCGAGGTAGGCGTCCTCGAGCGACGGCGCGTGGGTCCGGACCAGCGTCAGTGGGGTCTCGATCGACCGGAGCAGACCGTGTGTCCGCGCCGTCGACACGTCGATCCGGAAGGGTCCGTCGCCGCTGGGCCCCGCGCCGAGCCGTTGGAGCTCAGCGCGTAGCGCCCCGCGGTCGTGGGCGTCAACGAGCACGTACTCGCTGGCGAGCGCCGCGGTCAGCTCGCCGGGGGACCCCGTCGCCACGATCTTCCCGGCGTCGATCACGCAGATCCGGTCGGCCTGCTCGGCCTCCTCCAAATAGTGCGACGTCAGCACGATCGTCGTCCCGAGCTCCGCCCGGACATCCCGCAGATAGCGCCACAGCGCGCGTCGGCTCGGTGCGTCGAGGCCCGTCGTCGGCTCGTCGAGGAACAGCACCCGAGGCCGGTGGACGAGGCTCCGAACGATCTCGAGCTTGCGCAGCATCCCGCCGGAGTACGTCCGGACGGGGCGATGGATGTCGCGCCCGAGCTCGAGCAGCTGCGACCACTCCTCGACCTGCCGCCGGTAGCCGGGGGCCATCAGCCGCCACGACGGCGCGTACGGGTAGAGACCGTAGAGGATGGCGTGGAAGCGGACGTTCTCCTCGCCGGTCAGGTTCTTGTCGAGGCTGGGGCGCTGGAAGATGATCCCGACCCGCTGCCTCACCGCGGCGGCGTCGGCGACCACGTCGAGGCCATCGATCAGCGCGTGCCCGCCGCTCGGCGCGAGCGTCGTCGTGAGGATCGACAGCGTCGTCGTCTTGCCCGCGCCGTTCGGCCCGAGCAGCGCGAAGAACTCGCCCGCGCGCACCTCGAAGCTGATCGCGTCGACGGCGTTGCGATCCGCCTTGCGGTAGCGCTTGACGAGCCCCTGGACGTCGATGGCGAGTGATCGGTCGCGGGGTCGGTCCGACGCCGCGCGAGCGGGCGCGATGTCGACAGTCACGATGTCCCTTCCCGGCGGAAGCTCCGCGGCGATGGCATCGCCCGAGAGTACCCGACGGAGTCCTGACCGAAGATATCGGCATGAACGTCATCGATTGGCTCCTCGATTCCGACCCATCCATCCGCTGGCAGGTCATGCGCGACCTGACGCACGAGCCGGCGAACGTCGTCGCCGCCGAGCGCTCGCGCGTCGCCACGGAAGGCTGGGGCGCTCGCCTGCTCGCGCTTCAGGCACCAAACGGTCAGTGGGGCGGCAAACCGTGGTCGCACGACTGGACGGACACGTTCCACGTGCTCGAGCTGCTTCGTCGGCTGGGGCTCGATCCAACGAGCGAGCAGGCCCGGCGCGCTGTCGGCCTCGTCCGCGACAACATCGTCTGGCGGGGCGGCGCCCCCGACGAGACACCGTGGGCAGACAACCGGTTCTTCGAGGGCGAAGTCGAGCCTTGCATCAACGGCAACGTCGTCGCGAGCGGCGCGCATTTCGGTGTCGACATGACGCCGCTCGTCGATCGCCTCCTCGGCGAACAGCTGCCTGATGGCGGCTGGAACTGCGAGGTCGAGAACGGCGCGACGGTGTCGTCCCTCGAGACGACGATCAACGTCCTCGAGGGCCTGCTCGAGCACGAGCGGGCGATCGGCGGCTCGGACAGGGTGGGGGAGGCCCGACGCCACGGCGAGGAATATCTGCTCGAGCGGCGGCTGTTCCGCCGCAAGTCGACCGGTGAGGTGATCGACGCCCGTTGGCTCCAGTTCTCGTTCCCGCACTGGTATCACTACGACGTCCTGCGCGCGCTCGACTACCTCCGCGACGCAAACGTTCGGCCGGACGAGCGCACCGCGGAAGCGATCGAGGTCGTCGGGCGCAACCGCGACGCCGACGGCCGCTGGCCGCTCCAGAACGTCTACGAAGGCGAGTCGCATTTCGAGATGGAAGAGGGCGAGGGAACGCCGAGCCGCTGGAACACGCTCCGCGCGATGCGCGTGCTCGAGTGGTTCGCCGCGCCATGATCCGGGCGTGGTGACGCCGCCTCAGGACGAGCCGCTCGGGCGCAATCGCGACTTCCGGACCCTCCTCGCGAGCCAGACGGTCTCGGTCCTCGGGGACGGGGTCAGTCAGGTCGCGCTGCCGCTGCTCGTCCTGGCGCTTACCGGATCGGGCGTCGCGATGGGGATCGTCGGCGCGGTCAACAGCGGCGCCGACTTCCTGTTGGGTTCCGTCGCGGGCGCGTACGCGGATCGCGGCGACCGGAAGCTCATGATGCTCGTCTCGGACCTCGGCAGGGCGCTGTTCACGGCGCTCATCCCGCTGTCCGAGCTCGTCCACGGACCGACGATGGTCGTGATCGTCGTCACGGCCGCCCCGCTCGCGATCCTCCGCGGCTTCTTCCGGGCCGGCTACCTCGCGTCGATGCCGAACCTCGTCGGGAGGTCGCAGCTCGCGCGCGGCAACGGGATTCTCGAGACGGCGTACTCGACCGCGTACATCGCCGGGCCGGCGCTGGCGGGATTCCTCGTGACGGTGATCGGCCCGGGCCCGACCCTCGCGGTGGATGCGGCGTCGTTCGCGATCTCCGGAGTCGGCCTGTTCCTCATCGGCCGCGAGCTCAAAGCCCCGGCCGACCGCCCGCCGTCCCGCATCGTCGACGACATCCGCGATGGGTTCCTGTTCGTCGTCCGGTACCCCGTGCTCCGGACCGTGATCCTCCTGTTCGCGACGGCATCGGCTGCTCTCACCGGGGCCTACGCCGCGATGACGTTCAGGATCGTGCGCGACCTCGGGCAGCCGCCGGGCGCGTTCGGCCTGGCCCTCACGGGACTCGGGATCGGAACGCTGGTCGGTTCAGTCGTCGCGACGCGCCTCGGTCCACAGACGAATGTCGCGCGGGTGCTCGTCGTCACCGTCGTGGTCGAGGGCGCCACCCTCCTCGGCGTCGCGCTCGTCCCGTCGCTCCCGGTGATCGTCGCCCTGATGGCCGTGTCCGGCGCGGCCGAGGCCGCGTTCGTCGTGGTCTACGTCAGCGTTCGCGCCGCAAACTCGCCGGATGCGCTCGTCGGCCGAATCGCGAGCACCGCGCGCGTGATCGCGCTCGGGATGATGCCGCCCGCCAGCCTCGTCGCCGGCGTCCTCATCGATACCGTCGGAGGCACGGCCACGGTCGGGATCATGGGAGCGCTGATGGTCCTGCTCGGGGTGGCGTTCGCGCGTGTGCAGGCGCTGTCCGCCGCGTCGCTCGCGCCGCACGTTGCGGCGGAGCCTGCGCGTGAACCCGTGCTGGCCGGAGGAGAGGGCACCCGAGGGGACGACACCACGCGGTCCGCATCGACCTCGCGGACCACGTAGTCTCGGGTCGTGCGTAACGCGGCTAATCGTTCGTGGATCCGCGACCCTGCTCGCGCCGCCGTCGTCACGGCCGGCGCATTGACCTTGATCGGATCGAGTATCAGCTGGGCCAGCGCGCCGGGGCTATTCGACGACGTGACATTCACTCCGATCGTCAGGAACACCGGCCCGATCCTCGTCGTCGCGACGCTGATCCTCGTCCCGGCCGCTCTCAACCGGTCCGTGTCGGAGACGCGCGTCAGAACGCTTCAGGCATTGCCCGGAATCCTGGCGGTTGTCCTCGTCCTCGGCTGGCTCGAGACGTGGCGCGACCTGGGCAACTTCCTCAAGGACCCGCTCGACCTTGGCATCCGCACCGATGGACCGCTTGGCCCGCTGCTCAGCGCCACGGGCGTGGTCACGCTCGCGGCCGCCGGCCTGCGGCTGAGCGCGACTTCGTGGCGACGAAGCGACACGGCGTCAGATCCCGCAGCCGGGCTCCCCGCGCGCGCGGCGGTCCTTCGCGGGTTCATCGAGCTGGCGGGCGGCGCGATCGGATCGATCGGCGCTCTCGCCGCGGTCATAGCGAGTGTCCAGGGAATGTTCGTGCTTCCGTTGTTGATCGTGGTGGTGCTCTTCGGCGGGGCGACGGGAGTGTGGGTGGGCAGGCGCGCCGCGCTGCTGGCATTACCTGAGACGGGGCGCCGCTGACGCAAGACGCGACTACGGGATCGTCAGGACGACGTTCCCCGCCTTGCGCCACGATTCGACATAGAGGTGGGCCTCGGTACGATGTTTCGCATGGAACTAGCGCTCGCCGATCCCCAGCTCGACCAGCTCCGTCGATCGTTCAGCGGCGACATCGTCACGCCCGGCCACGCGGAATACGACGCCGCGCGTCGGCTCTGGAACGCGGTCCACGACCTCCGTCCCGCGGCCATCGTTCGCCCACGGACGACGACCGAAGTCGCGACTGCCATCGGATTCGCGCGCGACCACGGCCTCGAGCTCGCCGTCCGCTCCGGTGGTCACAGCCCGGCCGGCCACTCATCCACGGATGGCGGCCTCGTCGTCGACATGTCCGCCATGCGCGGCGTCACCGCGGACGCGGAGCGCCGCACGGCCCACGCCAACGGCGGCGCGCTCCTCGGCGAGCTCGATGTCGCGGCCCAGGCGCACGGCCTCGTCTGCCCGACCGGCGTCATCGGCCACACCGGCGTTGCGGGCCTGACGCTCGGTGGGGGAGTGGGCCGCCTCCAGCGGCAGTTCGGCCTGACGATCGACAACCTCGCGGCCGTCGAGCTCGTCACCGCGGATGGCCGCGTCGTCCGCGCGAGCGAAACGGAGGAGCCCGATCTGTTCTGGGGCGTCCGGGGCGCGGGCTGGAACTTCGGCATCGTCACGGGCTTCGACTTCCGGCTCCAGCAGTTCGGCCCGAACCTCCAACGCGGCGTGCTGATGTACCCCGCGACTCAGGTCCGCGAAGTCTGGGACGTATTCCGCGAGTACGCGGCGAATGCACCCGACACGATGGCGTTCATCTTCTCGATCGCGATGGCGTCCCCGGCTTCCGACTACCCCGAATCAATCGCCGGCGGCCCGATCGCCCTGATCGCCTACAACCACAGCGGCGGCGCCGACGCGGTCGAGCGAGACACCGCGGGCCTTCGACGCGGGCCGGAGCCCGTCGTGGCGACGGCGGAGAGCCGGCCGTACCTCGACATCCAGACCGCGCACGACCTCGTCCTCGGGTGGGGACACCGCTCGTTCATCAAGGGGCTTCTTTGCGACGACGTCCGCACCACCGCGCTCGACGAGCTGGTCGAGCTGGTGGCGTGGGGAGCGCCGGGCGACGCGTCCGTATCGGTGACCGCGCAGGGCGGGGCGATCGCGCGCGTCGAGGAGGACGCCACCGCGTACACGGGCCGCGCCGCCCGGTTCGACTTCAGTGCCGACTCGACGTGGGACGACCCGGTCCTCGACGAAGCGAACCGCGACTGGGTCCGGCGGGCGATGGCGATCGTCGAGCCCGATGCGGTCATCGGACGGTACGCCAACGAGAACACCGACGTCGGCCCCGAGGAGACGCGCGCAATCTACGGCGACGCGAAAGTCGCCCGCCTCGCGCGGCTCAAGCGGACGTGGGATCCCGAGAACGTGTTTCGGCGAAACCACAACGTCGCTCCTGCGCAAGCTGACGCGACATGACGATCGAGCTACCGCCGCAGAAGCCGGACAAGGTCTGGATCGAGGTGGGGCGCGGTCGCTTCAAGGTGAGGCCCGAGTTTCTTCGCGGAGACGAGCGCGCGGCCGCATGGCAGCGCATCGTCACCGAGGTGCCGCAGTTCGGCGGCTACGAGCAGGCGACGGATCGCCAGATCCCGGTCGTCCGGCTTACGGCGGACGCGGTAGCAACGCGCGGCGGCCCGCCGGCGCAATGACCCAGTTCGACGCGCTGATCGGCGAGTGGCAGGCGGAAGCCGACATCCCGATCGAGCCTCCGATGCACGTCTCCGGGATTCACAAGCTCGACCGCCTCGGCTCGTTCGTCGTGTGGACGTCGGTGAGCGACGTCGCGACGATCCCGGACGCGATCGCGATCATCGGTGGCGCCAATGAGGGTGAGCCGCAGCCGATGCACTACTTCGACAGTCGCGGCGTCAAGCGGATGTTCGCGACGACGGTCGAGGGTTCGACGTGGACGATCTGGCGCGCGCCGGGTGAGGATTGGAACGGCCCCGACGGCCCCGGTTTCAACCAGCGCTTCTTCGGCGAGATCTCCGCGGACGGCACCACGATCGAGGGCCGATGGGAGCGTGGCATGGGCGACGCCGGCGACCAGTGGGAGCTCGACTTCCCGATCAGTTTCCGCCGCACGTAGCGGAACCCGCTGATCCACGATCGCCTCGAATTCGGTCCTGCGTCGACGTGCTCGATAGCGTATGGCGTCCGGAACCGGGATTCGGGGAGAACGGCAGCGCCGACGTTGCCTTCGCCCGGATTGCGTGGATCGTCGACCCGGGACAGAACGCACTCGCGATCCTCGAGCGACGGCAGTGATGGGCCGGGGCTCGCGCCGGGTGCGGCCGCGATGCACCTGTCAAGGCTTCGAACGAGCGCGATGCCTCGATGGCCGGGTTTGTCGATC
>DATFPL010000174.1:0-16960 GCA_035264845.1 Candidatus Limnocylindrales bacterium
ATCAGGACGGTGCCGCCGGCGATCATCTGGGTGCCGGTCGCGACGAGCGGCTTGGGCGGCAGGTTTGCGCGATGGGATGAGAAGAGCGAGCCCGACGACCAGCAGATCGGGGAGAGGATGAGTGCCGCGACGCCCGCGAGCGGGAGGCCCTCCGCGCCCGGCGTTGGCCCGACGAGGGTCGCTACGCCGACGAGCCCCACGGCGATGCCGGCAACGGCGACCTTTGGCAGGCGCTCGCGGAAGAAGATCCGACCGAGCACCGCCACCCACACCGGCATCAGCGCGATGAGGAGCGCGGCGATCCCCGATGCAACCGTCTGCTCGCCCCACGCGACCATCCCCATACCGCCGCCGAGGAGCAGCGCACCGACGATCGTCGTGTCGCGCCACTCGCGCCGCGTCGGCCAGACGAAGGTGCGGCCCTCGCGCGCGATCGACCAGCCGAGGAGGATCACCCCGGCGAGGAGGAACCGCGACCCGGCCATGAGAAACGGCGGGATCGTCTCGACCGCAACTCGGATCCCGAGGTACGTCGAGCCCCACACGACGTACAGGACGAGCAGCCCGGCCCAGATCGCGAGCCGGCGCGGCGGCAGATGCGTTGCGGCTGTTGGCATAGCGGGCTGGTCCAAGTTACGAGGAGTGTATCGCGTCCCTCAGGCGGCGGCCGCGGACTGCGGTCGACATTCGCGGCAGGCGCGGTAGCCCGCGGCGACGGACTGCGCCGCGGACCGGAACGGAACGCGGTGGCGATCCGTGATCCGTTTCGCGTTGTGGCACGTCGGCAGGCAGTAGATGCCGGTCGTGTCCGAGCCGATGAAGCGGACGCCGGCCCGGGCCAGCGACTCGAGCCCGTCCGGGTCGAGCCCTTCCGCGGCGAGGATCGCGCGCTTGTTCTCCGGCCCGCCGAGCGAGTACTGGCCGATCATCCCGTCGCTCCGGACGACGCGGTGGCAGGGCACGACGAGCGGCACCGGGTTGTGGCCCAGCGCCGAACCCACTGCCCGGACGGCCTTGGGACGGCCGATCTCCGCGGCAATCCAGCCGTACGGCCGAACCTCTCCGCGTGGGATCTCGAGTGCCTTCGCCCAGACCGCCCGCTCGAACTCGGTCCGATGCCGAAGGTCGAGCGGCAGTGCCGCGCGACGATCCCCGGCAAGCCGACGCTCGAGCGCGCGCCTGAGACGCGGCGCGACTTCCGCGGCCGGGCGAATCGGACGGCCGACGTCGTCGCGGAAGCGGGCCTCGAACTCGGCGGCCTCCGTCGCCCCCGCGACCATCGAGACCCCGCGGCCGTTCCACGCGACGAAGACGTCGCCGATGGGCGAGGGCATCGCGACGTACTCGTCCGCGAGGCCGACGGCGACCAGCGTCGCGGGGGCGAGCGTGGCGGGAGCGCGCGCCGACAGCGTGGCGAGGGCCGCCTCGATGGCGGCGAATTCGGTGGTCGCCGCGGGAGCGGCGGTTCGGGCGGTCATGCCGTCATCTCCTGTACGTTCGTGCGGGCCGCTCGCGGCGTATCGAGGTCTTCGAATGGCTCCGCGGCGGCGCGCAGCATCACGATGCCGCGATGCACCTGCGCCTTCAGCGTTCCCTCGGGCTTGCCGAGAGCGACCGACATCTCGGCGTACGACAGGCCGTCGACATGCCGGAGGACGACGGCCGCGCGATAGAGCGGGGGCAACGCCGTGACGAGGCGCGCCCAGCGAACAGCCGCCTCGCGGCGGAGCGCGGCGTCGTGCGGGCTCGCGCCGACGTCCGTCGAGGCCAAATGATCCGACGCAGCGGGCTCGTCGCCGGGACCGCGGCGGTCGATCGCGAGGAGCGCGGGGCCTGGGCGGCGAACGCGGTTGCGGCAGACGTTGAGGAGGATCGTCGTCAGCCAGCCGCGAAGCCGAAGCTCCCGCGTCCTCTCTGCGCCGTACCCGGCAAGCGCCCGATACGCCCGGACGAACGCGTCCTGCGCCGCCTCCTCGGCATCCCGCGCGTCGCCGAGCATCCGCAGGGCGATCGTGTACAGCCGATCCTGCTGCTCGACGACGAGCCGCTCGAACGTCGTGTCGAGGTCTGCGGCGAGAGCTGCGGCGAGTGCGCTATCGCTGCTCGTGCTCGTCGGCGGCGTTGCGTGAAGGTCCATCGGTTCATGAAACACCACTGGTCCACGCGCGGTTGCATCCGCGGCGCGGCGGGAACCGCGTGCGACAATCCCGCGGATGCGCCAGGACGACCGGTTCGACGACCTCGCCGCGAGCCTCGGCGGCTTCTATCGGACGTGGCTCGTCTACATCGGGATCGAGCTGGGACTGTTCGCGGCGCTTCGCGACGCGGCCGACGGTGGGCTGACGCCGGACGCCCTCGCCGCAGCGACGGGCTGTGCCGTCGGGCCGATCGAGGTCTGGGCCTGGGCCGCCGATGCGCACGAGCTCGTGACGTTCGACGACGGCCGCCTGACGTCCGATCCCGACACCGCCACCGTCCTGCTCGACGACCGCGCGCCGGAGTTCCTCGGCGGCCAGATCGTCCACGCCGTCGTGGCGAGCCTCGACTGGGATCGGATGCTCGACTTCTTCCGGACGGGCGCGCCGGTCCGCCAGCGGCCCGACCGCTACCGTGTGGCGATCGAGCGGCTGACGGTGCAGGACGTGGCCGTCTTCTTCCAGGAGGCGCTGGCGGCGCTGCCACAACTCGTCGCCGACCTGGGCCGCGGGAGCCCGCGGGTCGTCGACATCCACTGCGGCGGCGGTCGCTGGCTCATCGCGATGGCGCGGCGGTTCCCGAATCTCGAGCTCGTCGGGATCGAGTTCGAAGCCGATTCAGTCGAGCGGGCGCGGCACAATGTCGAGTCCGCGGGCCTCGCCGACCGGATCGCGATCGAGCAGGCCGACATCGCGAAGCGCACGCGCGAGACTGAAGTCGACCTCGCCTACTTCCAGTACGCGCTGCACCAGCTGCCCGACCCGCCGGCGGCACTCCGCGCAGCCGCCGCGTCGCTTCGTCCCGGCGGACGGGTGCTCGTGATGGACTGGGCGATGCCCTCGACGGTCGACGAGTTCCGGACGCGGCACGGGGAGCTCGTCGCCGGCGTTCAGCTCGACGAGGTGTTTCAGGGCACGGGGCTCGCGACGCGCGAGACCTTCCAGGGCTGGTTCCGCGACGCGGGGCTGGGCGACGCGCAGGTGATCGACCTCCCGTCGGGCGCGTCGGTGTTCCTCGCCACGAGGGACGAAGCCGCCGGTTGAAGCAGCGGCCGCCGTTGCCGCTACCCGACGGTGATCGTCCCCTTCATCTGGGGATGGATCGAGCAGTGATAGGCGAACGTCCCGGCCTGTGGAAAGGCGTGGCTGAACGTCGCGCCCGCGGCAAGGTTTCCGCTGTCGACCGACTTGTCGTCGAGCGTCGCGGTGTGGGCGACGGTGTCCTGGTTCGTCCACGTGACGGTGTCGCCGACCTTCACGTTGGTCGCCGGTGGGGCGAACGCGAAGCCCTTGATGTCGACGTTGGTGCCGCTCGCCGCCGATGCGGGGGCGGACGCCGAGGCCGCGGGTGCGGCACTCGCCGGCGCGGACTGCGTCGCCGCTGAGCTGGCGCACGCGGCCGCGGCCAGCGCGGCCGACAGAATGAACGCAGGGATCGAAATTCGTCGCATCTGGACCTCCATCGGGCCGGCCGTCGCGGGGCGGGCTGCTGGACACGATACGAGCAACGATCCGACGCGGTTTCGTCGGCCGCAGATTCACGATGCCGGCCTCGGCGAAACTCGACGTCCGCCACGCGACCGCTATCGTTCCGCGCAATGGTGACCCGCGTCCCCGACGGCATCGACGCAGACACGCTCCGCTTCCTCGAGATCCACGAAGCCCGCGTGCACGCCATTCCTGGCCGCGAGGTACGCGACCTGGGCGACGCCGTCCTGCTGCGCGACAGAATCGACCGCGAGCCGTTCTGGAATCGCGTCGTCGGCATCCGCTGGCCGGATCGCCAGGACGCGTTCGACCGGCGCGTCGCCGAGATCATTGCCCTGTTCGGGGGCCTCGACCGGATCCCGCACATCTGGCCGCTCCCGATGCTCAACCAGCCGGCCGATCTCGTCGAGCGGCTCCGCGGCCACGGGTTCCTCGACGTCGGCGGCGGCATCACGTTGGTGCTCGCCGACGCAGACAGCGGTGTGGCGGCGCTCGCCGAGCGGCTTCCCCCGGGTGTGACGCTCGAGCGCCTCGACGACACGGCACCGGACGCGCGCAGTCAGACCGCGGCCGATCTCGCACTCGTGCTGACCGAATCGTTCGACGTCGAATCCGATCGCCGTGCGGCCGTCGAGCTCGAGACGCTCGCGATGTTCGAGCACCGGGAGGTCCACGCTGTTCTCATCCGCGTCGACGGTGAACCGGCCGCGGCCGCAAAGCGTGCCACGTTCGACAACGCCACGTATATCTCGAGCGTCGGGACGCGGCCGGCGTTCCGTGGCCGCGGCCTCGCCCGAATCGCGACCGCGGCCGTCACCGCCGACGCGGCCCGGACTGACTGCCGCTGGACGTATCTCGCGGTGCTGCAGGGCAACGACGCCGCGATCCGGTTGTATGAGCGCCTCGGGTTCGCGCGCATCGGCGGCATCGCGCCGGATCTCATCCTCGCTTGACGGACACCGCCGCGGAGCGACTGCGGACCGAACGGCGCCGCCTCGATGCGCTCGGCGTCTCGCTCCGGACCGTCGCAGTCGGATACGCGACAGTCGACCTCGATGAGGCGGAGGCGCAGCTGCGCCTGACGCTGGGTGCACGCGGCGTCCGCGCGGGTGCCGACGACGCGCTGCTCGGCGCGCGGACGCGGATCGTCGAGACGACCGACGGAGCGTTGTTGGTCCTCCTGGAGCCGTGCACGGAGGGCCGGCTGGCGGCATCGCTCGCGCGCTTCGGTCACGGCGCCGTCGTCGAGTATCTCGAGGTGGCGGACGAAGGCACGGATGTCGCCGCGGCGGCGGCATTGGCCGGGATCCGCTTGTCTGCGCCAGCACACGGCCCGTTCGGGCCGTCACGTCTCGTCGTCGGCGGACGGGCGTGGGGGCCGCACGTCGTGCTCGTCGATCGGCCGGGAGCCGCTACCATCGAGTCGTGATCGAGCAGTCGAGCGTGGTCCTGCGGCCGGCAGCCGCTTCCGATGCGGAGCGCATCGCCGCGCTCTTCACCGACGAGGGCTATCCCGCGGGTCCAACGGACATCGTCGCGAGGCTCGAGCGGTTCGCGTCGCAGTTTTCGCAGGTCGTCGTCGCCGACCTCGACGGCGAGGTCCTGGGCTTTGTCGCGTATCACGCCATGCCGCGTTTCGAGCACGACGACCGGATCGTCCGGATCCTCGCCCTCGTCGTCGATCCGGGTGTCCGCGAGCGGGGAGTCGGACGGCTGCTCATGGACGAGGTCGAGCGCGCGGCGCGCGAGCTGGCGGCCGCATTCGTCGAGGTGACAGCGGGTCATCACCGCGCCGACGCGCGGCACCTGTACGAGGCGCTCGGCTACGACGGCAGCGTCGCCGCATACCTGCGCAAGCGAGTCTGACCGGCTGGATCCGTCGAGGTGCTGCGGATCGCTACCAACGCTCGCGGTGGACGATCTCGTCGAGGGGGCGGCGGCCGCCCGGCTTCCGTGGCGCGGTGAGGACCGCGGCGTCGGCGGGATAGCCGAACGACAGGATGTACTCGCAGTGGCGATCCGGCGGGTAGCCGAGGAGCCGCCGCGCAAGGTCCTGCTCGTAGATTGTGGCGGGCACGCTCCCGATCCCGAGCTCCCAGGCGACGAGCATCATGTTCTCCGCCGCCTGGCCCAGGTCGAACATGACCGACAGCGGCGAGTCCGCGGCATTCGGGTCCGGCGTGACGAGGGCGATCCCGGCCGCGGCGCCCGCGAGGTGGCCGGCCCAGGGACCAACGGCCGCGAGCTCGCCGAGATGCGCGCGGTCGACGCACACGACGAAATCCCAGCGCTGCAGGTTCTTCGAGCTGCCGGCGCGACGCCCGGCGTCGAGGATGCGCTCGAGATGGGCGTCGCCGAGGGGACGGTCGTCGAACTGCCGGACCGCGCGCTTCGCGCGAACCGTCGTCCAGACGCCGGCCTGACGCTCCGGGGTGGTCACGCGTCGGACCCGAGCGGCTCGATCGCCTGGTCGACGGGCGGCGCGACCTCGTCCGGGAGCGAGCGCCCGGTTGCGTGTCGCGCCGCCAGGGCGGCGAGCGAGCGGAACCCCCCGGGCTCGGCCGCGACGGCATCGAACCGCGGCTCGCCGTCGAGGATCCGCGTCGCGGGAACGCCCTCGGCCGCGGCCGCCGCGGCGTCCGGCTCGACCGGCCCACGCAAGGCCGCGGCGAGGAAGCTCGCCACCGTCGCGCGATACTCCGGGAACTCGTACAGCCAGGAGTGCTGCCCGCCCGGGACAACGAGCGACTCGACGGGCGTGGCGTCCGGCGTGTCCTCCCTCGATGCGCGTGCGATCCTCGCCAGCCGTTCGACGTGCGACACCGGCACGACGTCGTCCGCCTCGCCGTGGATCAGCAGGACGGGACCTGCGTAACGCGCGATCGCGCTCGACGCGCTGACTGCCGGGACCGCGTGTCCGCGCGGGCGCAGGTACACGCGGGTCGTGAGCCACGCAAGGGGATAGGCGATCGGGTCGGGGATCGGGAGATGGGCGAGGCGGAACGTCTGGCGCGTCAGCCGGTACGGCTCCGCGGGCGACGACGTTGCGACGAGCGCGGCGACGCGATCGTCGGCAGCGGCGGCGAGGATCGCCCCGATCCCACCCATCGAGTGACCGGCGATGGCGCCGACGGTGACCTCGGGCCGAGCGAGGAGCGCCGCGAACCCGGCCTGGGCGTCGGCGCCGAACTCGCCCGCCGTCATCGGCAGCGACTCCGGCGGATTCGACCCGTGGCCGCGGACGTCGATGGCAAGGCAGTGGAAGCCGGCGGCGTTCAGGAACTGCGCGGTCGGTAGCGAGCGGTCGCGCGCCGATTCCCAGCCGTGGACGAGGAGGACGCCGGGTCCGGCAGCGCCGCCGCGAGCGGGGATGAACCACGCCGCGAGCGTCGCGCCCATGGCGTCGACGGTCGTTTCCTCGTACGCGAGGCCGAGGTGCGCGGGGGTGACGCGCGGGGGTCGGGGGCGCGGGTAGCCCGCGCGGACGCGGTAGACGAGCGCAAATCGCCACGCGGCGGCGAACGGGGCGGCGGCGAGCGCGGCGGCGAGGCCGGCGCGACGGAGCGTCGTCATGACGTACAGGGGACGCCCGCGGCCGTGTGGCTGTCAAGCGTGCGCGGGCACGTCACCGAGCCAGGCCGATGGAGCGGCTGGGTACACTGGCGGGCGTGGCAAAACGCGACCCGCACGACGTGCTCGGCGTCTCGAACGGCGCAAGCCCGCAGACCGTCAAGGCGGCATGGCGTCGCCTCGCCCGCGAAAACCATCCCGACCTGACCGGCGACGATCCGGCAGCGTCGCGCGTCGCCACACGGCGGATGGCGGAGATCAACGACGCGTACGAGGCGCTTCGGCGGGCGGACGTCGCGGAGCGTCGGGCCGAGGGCGCGGTCGCAACGGAGGGCTTCGAGGAGCCCGCGCGTCGCGGCGGACCGCCGCGGCCTCGGCCGAGTCGGCCCGTCACCGGGCGCGTCGACACCAGCGAGACGTTCCGGCCGCGCAACGCGACGATGGGCGGCGGCGCGACGCTGGGAGGCCAGCCGCCGCGCCCGGCGACGCGAGCGGATCGCGAGCCGCCGCGCGCGTCGCAGCCCAACGGCCCGCTCGAGCGCGGCCGGATCCACCGGTTCCGCGCGCCCGCGCGGCCGCCGATCACGGAGGCTCGCGCGCACGAGATCACGTTCGGCAAGTTCCACGGCCACACGCTCGGCGAGGTCGAGGGCTTCGAGCCGTCGTACATCGACTGGCTCGCGACCGCGATCACCCGCGACCCCGACCTCGTCGCGAAGGCGCGGGTGATCCGTGACGACCTCGACGCGCGGGGGATCACGCGCCGCTCGCGTCCAGACCGCGCGCAGCCCGGCCGGTCCGCTTAGCCCGCCGGCACAAAAAGGGATCGCCCCCCGACCGATCGGTCGAGAGGCGATGCAAGACGGAATGAGAAGCGGATGAGCCCCGCCGGTACGCGATCGGGCCTGCTGGCCGATGATCCATTGTTACTCGGCTCGTGACCGCGGCTCGGGATCCCCAGCTCCGACCGTCCTCGGAACTGACGTCCGCGCCCCGGTCCGTGACCGACGCCCCAGGTGGTTCCCCGATCTGTTGCGTTCCGGCGTGCCCGAACCGTACGTCCGTTGACGTAGCGCCCGCAATGGCTCCGTCGTTGCACTTGCCCGGTTCAATGGTTGGGGCGCGCCGAGGCACCGAATCGGGACCGGGGTACCAGGTGCGCAACCGCACCGCCGGCCTTCGATCCGATGTGCCGGTACGCTGCGGGCGATGCGTTCCCCGTCGCAAATGCCGTGCCGCGCTGCGCTCTTCGTACTCCTCGTGGTTGTCCTCGTCGCGTGCGGATCCGGCGGTGCGACGTTCGATCCTTCGTCGCCGTGCACGTCCGACGGCCGCCGCGCCGGCGCGTATCCATCGGTCGAAGGGCTCGTCCCGCGAATGCTCGACGGCCGCGGACCCAACGGCCTCGACTCCGGGCGGAGCTGCACCGATGCGGCTCTCGGCACGCTCCGCTCGCACGGCGTCTCCGAGATCCGCTTCGCGGGCGCGGTCTGGGAGCGTGGCAAGAGCAGCGGTACGACGCTCGCCATCTTCGAGTCACCGGATCCGCCACTGACCGCCGCCTGGCTGGGGGAGTTCTACGAGGCCGGCGCGCGCGCCGGTCGGCACACCGAGGGGATCGAGACGAAGCCGGTCACGATCGACGGCGCGCCCGGGTTCAGGCTCGACACCCTCAACGACGACTCGTACCAGACGGTCATCGTCTGGCCGCGCGGCTCGCGAGTCGCGGTCGTGCTCGTCGGAAGCTCTGTGCGCGAGGTCACGTCCCGCGCGGCGCATGACGGTGCGGTCAACGCCGCGATCCAGGCGTGGAGCTGAGCGTCCGCGCCGTAGGAACGGCTCGGGTCGCAAGGCGCCCGACACGACTTGGGCCCTCGTTGCAGGTCAGCGTCGCGGTCGCGCGGCGCACAGTCATCGCATGATCCGAGGACTCGGGAAGCTCCTGCTGCTCCGCTTCATGCCGCGGCGCCTCATCCCCGTGCTCACAGCGTGGGAGGTGTTGCAACTCGTGCGCGGACGCCGACGGCAGCAACAGCTCACGGAGCCGACGCAGCCGGGGATGAAGAACGTCACGCCGCGCACCGCATCCTCGACGCGACCGCCGCTCCGGCGCTGACCGCGGGTTTGCCACGACCCGGTGCTAGAGTCGCCGCCGTGAGCGACGGCCCCGACCGAACCGACTGGGACGAGCGCCGCCGCGGCTGGGAATCGGAGCGACTCGCCAAGGCCCTCCGCGCCGCCGCGGAGCGCCGACCGCGCTTCTCCACGATCAGCGACGTCGAGGTCGAGCGGCTGTACGGACCCTGGTCGTGGCAGTCGCAGCCGGGACAGCCTGCGGGCGCCGGCGGGCCGACGGAGGTCGACCACAACGGCGATCCGCTCCCGGCGAGCCGCTGGGACGAGTTCGACCCTGCTCGCGACATCGGCCTCCCCGGCGAGCCGCCGTTCACCCGCGGCATCCACCCAACGGGCTACCGAACCCGGCTATGGACGATGCGGATGTTCGCCGGCTTCGGTGCAGCCGAGGACACGAACGCCCGCTTCCGGGCGCTGCTGAAGGCCGGCCAGACGGGCCTGTCGATCGCCTACGACATGCCGACCCTGTATGGCTACGACACCGACGACCCCGAGGCGGAGGGCGAGTTCGGCACGTGCGGCGTCGCGGTTTCGAGCCTCGCCGACATGGAGGTCCTGCTGTCGGGACTGCCGCTCGACAGGGTCTCGACATCGATGACGATCAACTCTCCGGCTGCCCCGATCTGGGCGATGTACATCGTCGCCGCGGAGAAGGCCGGCGTCCCGCGCGCGGCGCTCGAAGGCACGACCCAGAACGACATCCTGAAGGAGTTCGTGGCCCAGAAGGAGTTCCTGTTCCCGCCGGAGCCGTCGATGCGGCTCGTCACCGACACGATCGAGTTCGGGACGCGGGAGCTGCCGCGCTGGAACACGATCTCGATCAGCGGCTACCACATCCGCGAGGCCGGATCGACCGCCGTCCAGGAGCTCGCGTTCACGATCGCCGACGGGATGGCCTACGTCGAGGCCGCGCTCGAGCGCGGGCTTCGGATCGACGATTTCGCGCCGCGGCTGTCGTTCTTCTTCAACAGCCACAACGACTTCTTCGAGGAGATCGCGAAGTTCCGGGCAGCGCGCCGGATCTGGCAGAAGCTGATGACCGAGCGCTACCGCGCGGAGAACGAACGATCGGCGTGGATGCGATTCCACACCCAGACCGCGGGCGTGTCGCTGACGCCGCAGCAGCCGTTGAACAACCTGACCCGCGTCGCGCTCCAGGCGCTCGCCGCGGTGCTCGGCGGCACCCAGTCGCTGCACACCGACGCCTACGACGAGGCGCTCGCGGTGCCGACCGCTGAGGCCGCCCTGCTCGCGCTGCGACAGCAACAGATCATCGCCGACGAGACCGGCGTCGCGAACACGGTCGACCCCCTCGGCGGGTCGTGGTTCGTCGAGGCGCTGACGAACGAGACGGAGCGCCAGGTCTGGCGCTACCTCGACGAGATCGACCGGCGCGGCGGGATGGTCAAGGCAATCACGGAGGGCTACCCGCAGCGCGAGATCGGCGACGCTTCATATCGGTTCCAGCGCGAGTTCGACGCCGGGGAGCGGCGGATCGTCGGCGTCAACTCGTACGTCGACGAGACCGAGGACACCCGTGTCCCCGTCCTCGAGGTCCCCGCAGGCTCGGAGGAGCGGCACCTCGCGCGCCTCGAGCGCACGCGGCGCGAGCGCGACGCAGCGGAGGTCGGCGCGGCGCTCCGCGGGCTCCGCGACGCGGCGACGCGGCCGGGCTCGAGCGATTCGAATCTCATGCCGCACTTCGTCCGCGCGGCCGCGGCGTACGCGACGCTCGGCGAGATGTGCGGCGTCCTCCGCGAGGTCTTCGGAGAGTATCGCGAGCCCGTCGCGGTTTGACGGGCGGGGTTCCGCCTAGTCCGTTCGCGCCGCCTTCGCGAACTGCACGAAGGTGTCCGACGGCGTCGTCGGCTCGCGCCGCGACGCATCGAACACGTCGACCGACACGCCGAGCAACACCGCGAGCGCAATGCCCGTGACGCCGAGCGCGAGGAGCCGGTCCGAGTCGAGGACCACGGCAAGGAACAGCGTCACGAGCGTCGCGAGCAGCAGCGCCGTCTGCCCGATGACGCGGTTGAGCCCCGGATACCGCCGGCCCGATCGCGCCGCCATACGTTCGCGGCCGTCCCACACCGACCACCGCCACTGGCCGACGCGGCCGAGGACCTGGAACAGGGCGATGACCGCGATCGTGCCGAGCGCCGTTCGACCGACGTCCTCGAACGCGATGATGCCGACGATCGGCGACACGACGAGGAACGAGGCGAGGATCATCACGACCATCGTCAGGCCAAGCTCGACGCCGTCGCGGACGAGGGATCGCGGCTTCGAATCGTCGGGCTCCGTGGGCGACCCGAGCACCGACCACACGGCGACGCCGAGGACGAACACGACGACCGCCGCCGCGACGACCACCCGCGCAACCTCGACCCCGGCAAGCGTCGCGCCAGAGATGAATCGAAGCCCACCCACCACAACCGCGACGACGACCGGAGTCGCGATGAGCCACGGCAGATAACGCAGGAGCCGGCCGACCCACGGCCTCGTCGTGACTGCCCACGGCACGGGCCGTTCGGGCGGCGCGATGAGCGCGAAGATCGTGACGAGGCCGATGAGCGCGGCGACCACCCACACTCCGGTCTCGGCCAGCAGTCGGCCGCCGGACGTCGATGCGATGCCGAATGCGCGCGCCCCGTCGAGGGCGTCGCTCACGATCGCGCTGCCCGGGATCGCGTTCCAGGCCGCCGCTACGGCGTCGCTCGCGCGGGCAACGAAGTGCGACCCGACCGCGAATGCGACGACGACGGCCGACGTCGGACCGACGAGCGCGAGCTGCCGCATCAGCGACAGCGCCGACAGTCGGCGCCGCCGGCGTCCGGATCGGACATGGTCGTCGCCTGCGTCGCCGAATGCGCCGCCGCTCGTACGTTCGTCGAGGAGCCGCAGCATCGGCAGGACGAATTCCTCGTCGTTGTCCCAGTAGCCTCCGTGATCCTCGCCGAACGAGAGGCGGTTCCAGATCGCGTGGCTCCGGACGCGCGCGAGCATCGAGGCATCGGCTTCCGTGTCGTCGTCGAGCTGCGGGAAGCGAAGAACGCCGACGGGTGCCGGGTCCTGCGAGGCCCAGAAGTCGTCCCATCTGAGGCCGGGGCGGCGGGCGAGCATGTTCGTGTAGAGCCGCTCGTATCGCTTGCGAGCGTCACGCGTCGGCGTTCCGTCGTCCCCGCCGCTGAGGAGCCAGGCGAGGTTCATCCCCTCGCCAAGGGTGATCAGCCGGTCGACACGGAGGGCGTCGTTGGCGCGATCGGCGAGCGTCATGTAGCTGACGATCGCGCCGCCCGAGTGTGCGACGACGACGACGGAATCGCACTTCACCGCGTGGAGGTCGTTCAACGCGTCGACCAGGCGGCCCCGCACGCTCGCCGCCTGCGCCGGGTCGCCGAGCAGGACGTAGACGTCGCCGAACCAGTTGAGGACGAATTCGTCGATCGGGCGGGTCAGCGCGCCGTCCTTCAGCGGGCCGATCGGCACGAGCTTCTCGATCGATCGAAGCGCGCCGTAGATGACGAGGATGAGCGCGGAGATGGCCTGGAGGTAGAGCGCGGCGCTGACCTTGGCGATCCCTTCGAGGCTCGTGCCGGCGCGCCGCTGGATCCGTTGCCGCTTGAGGGCGGTCGTCGCCTGGGCCCACGGCACGTCGTCCGGGTAATCGACGGCGTCGTTTTCGTGGCCTGCGACGGGGAACCGCTCCGCCGCTTCCTCGACGCCGTTGTCGCCGCGCCTGAGTGGGTACGTGGCTGCCCACGGCCGGAGGCGCGGGTCGTGGACGCCGCGGGGGCGGGGGAGGATCGCGAGGAGGATTCGACGGATCGCGCCGCGTGGCCCGAGCCACTCGGCCATCTGCCCGAATGCCGGTGGCCGCACGCGTTGCGCCCACCACGCCTCGGTCATGACCCAGTGCTGCTCGGGGACGGGCTCGCCGTCGACCGTGGTGGCGGGGAGCTGGAGCTCGATGTAGCGGCTCTCGTCGGCGCCCGGATCGAGCTCGCAGGCGATCACCGGGTCCGCCGACGCGTCGTGCCCGACGCGGTTGTCGAGCAGCAGCCGGATGACGGCGCCGCCCCAGTCGAGGAGCGTTTCCGCGGGCTGCTGCGATCCGATACCGTGAACGAACGCGATCCCGACGTGGCGGACGTCGGCTCCCGCGCCGCAGTCGAGCTGGATGCCGGGAGCGCGCGTGCGTCGGCGCGCCGCCGCGGCGTCCGTCGACGGGGTGGACGCACCGTTGCCGCCGCCCGACGTCGCCGCGGCGTCACGCGCCGCGGTGGCGAGCTGAGTGGCGGCCTGGGTGACGGTCGTCCTGGGCACGTCCGCGATCGAGTATGCGCGTCCGCATATCCGCGCGTCTCGCTACCATCGCGGTATGTATCTGGATGCGTTGTCTTTCCTCGAGGACGAGCGGGATGCGTGGCGGCCGTTCGAGGCGCTCGCCGACGTGCCGGATTCGCGCCTCGACGTGCCGGTCGCCGACGCTCACGGTTGGTCGGCACGCGACCTCATCGCGCACATGGTCGGCTGGCAGGAGCTCGCGCTCGGTGTCGCGAAGGACCTGGCGGTCGGCGAGACGAGCGCGACCATCAAACAGATCGACGAGCAGTGGGCCGCACGCGGCGACGCGATGAACGACGACATGATCGCGGCCTGGCGCGAGCTGCCCGCCGACGAGGTGCGGTCGCGGCTCCGGTCCGTGGGCGGCGAGCTGCGCGGCTACCTGACGGTTGTCCCGGAGACGCGCTGGGTCAAGCACCCGACGCATCTCAAGACGTTCGTCGAGGAGACGCTCGAGCACTACGACGATCATCGGGCCGACCTCGAGGCAATCCTCGCCGCGGCCGGGGTCGTACCGCCGCAGTGACGCTAGGGGAGGCGGTCGACTCGGCGGCCGCCGAGCTGGAGGGCGTCGAGCGCCGTGACGCGGGGGGAGCGACGGAGTACCTCGTTCGCGGCCGCGTGGTTGCCCTCGTCGCTGAAGCTGTCGCGGAGTTCGCGCTCGACCCGGCCGTGGCCGCGGCGGCTCTGCGAACGCCGGACACCGGGCCGTCGCCGCGAGGTGACGGCTGGGTCGCGTTCGCCCCGCCCGAGCTCGATCGGATCGCTCTCGACCGCGCGACGGCCTGGCTGGGGAGTGCGTGCAGGCGCGTACCCGGCTGAGGCGCGAGGCCGCGGCCGGCGCCCTGGCAGGCGGCCTCCCTGCCTAATTTTCATGCTGCGACCGTTGGGGCGCGATGCGCCGTGCCCAACGTTCAGCGCGTGAAAGATCGGCAGGATCGGCGGCATCGCGGGGCCCGTTCCCACGCTGAGCGTCCGCGTCGAGCGCGCTCGCTCCTCTCCTGAACGTACGTGAGGTGAAAGTTAGGCAGGAAGCGCCGCGGCCCGCGGCACACGACCCCAGGAATCGAAACGACCCCGGCCAGTGGGCCGGGGTCGTCTGTGTCTGCGAGGAGCGTGTCAGGCGGACGTGACGTCCGTCTTCGCCGCCGAGTACTGCGGCAGGCCGAACTGCTGCTCGAGCTGCTCGAGCGGGCGGAACCCGACGACACCCATCGGCTGCTGGCCGGGCCGGAAGAACGCGATCGTCGGGATGCTCATGATGTTGAACGTCTGCGACAGGCGCGGATTCGCATCGACGTCGACCTTGACGACGTCGACCGCGCCGTCGTACTTCGCGGCGAGCTTCTCCATCTCGGGCGCGACCATCTTGCAGGGGCCGCACCACGTCGCCCAGAAGTCGACGACGACGGGCTTGTCGTTCTTGAGGACGAGCTCCTCGAAGTTCGTGTCGGTCGCGACCTTGATCTCGGCCATCGGGTTCCTTTCTCCCGCCGAGCGGGACCTCGGGTGTTCCGCCGTTATCCGGCGATCGTCTGAATGAGTCGGTAGGCCTCGAGGACGCGAGGGTCCGCGAGACGGTAGAAGACGGTGCTGCCCTCGCGCCGGGTCGTCACCAGGCCGGCGCTGCGGAGCACCGCGAGGTGCTGGGACATGTTCGGGACCTGGCAGCTGACACGCGTGGCGAGGTCCCGCACGGACAGCTCCCCGACGGCGAGCGACTCGAGGACGCACAACCGCTTCGGGTCGGCGAGCGCGCGACCGACGGCGGCGTAGCGCTGCCGCTCGACGTCGCTCGACTCCAGCTGCTCCAACATCCCGGCAATTCTCCCACTGCTTGCGCAAACACGCAAGTAGGATGGAGCGGCGCCGATCGGGCCGCATACTGCGCCGATGGCCAACCGAATCGTGCCCCTCGAGCAGATCGTCGACGCTCGCGCGGCGCTCGAGGGGCAGGTCAACCGGACGCCGATCCTGAGCTCCGCCACCGCTGCCTCGATCGTCGAGGCCGTGTCCGGCGTCCGGCTGGCGGACGGCCGGCTCCACGTCAAGGCGGAGCATCTCCAGAAGACGGGCTCCTTCAAGGCGCGGGCGACGCGAACGAAGATCGCGTCGCTCACTCACGCCGATCGGGGAGCGGGCATCGTCACGCTCTCCGCCGGGAACGCCGCGCAGGCGTACGCGTGGGCGGCCCGCGAGGCCCGCGTCCACGCTACGGTCGTCATGCCGGCCGCAGCGGTCCGCTCGAAGGTCGAGGCGTGCCTGGGCTACGGGGCCGACGTGGTCCTCCACGGCGGCCATGTCGGCGAGACCTGGGAGAAGGTCCAGGAGCTGATCCGTGACCGCGGCCTCGTCTACTGTCCGCCGTTCGACGACCCGAACGTGATCGCCGGCAACGGCTCCGTCGGGCTGGAGATCCTCGACGACCTGCCGGACGTCGACGTCGTCGTCGCGGGTGTCGGCGGTGGGGGGCTGATCAGCGGCGTCGCGGCCGCGCTCAAGGAATCACGTCCGAGCGTTCGGGTTTACGGCGTCGAACCGGAGCTGTCGAACGCAGTGTCGCTGGCCCTGGAGGCCGGCAAGGTCGTGCCGATCTCGCCGGTCAGCGTTGCGGACGGCCTGGGTGCGCCCTTCGCCGGGGAGTGGACGCTGGCGATGGTCCAGCGCTACGTCGACGAGATCGTCCTGCTCGACGACCCGACCATCCTCGGCGGCATCCGCTTCGCGGCCGAGCGCATGAAGCAGGTCCTCGAGCCCGCCGGCGCCGCGGCGCTCGCCGCGGTCCTCGCCGGTCGGATTCCGGTCCGATCCGGCGACAGTGTGTGTGTCGTGGCATCCGGCGGGAACGTCGAGCTGGGCCGCCTCGGCGAGCTGCTCGCCGCTGCGCCGTCGCTCGCGGCGCCGATGGCGCGATGACCGACGACGCGTCACGGCCCGTTGACGCGGCCACGGATCCCGGTTTCGCAGGCGTCTCCGCCCCGCCGCCGCCGCCGTCGCCGTTCCGGGGGCTCCCAACAGGCGCGGGCTCGGTGCTCCGCCTGACGTTCGACCTCCTCACCCGATCCGGCCCGGAGCTTCGACGCGCGTCCTTCTACATCGGCCTCATCGTTGTCGGGCTCGTCGCGCCAGTGGCGTTGCTGGCGTGGGGCTTCGAGGTCGCACTCCCAACGGAAACCGCGTATTCGGACGTCATCTCTACGCAGGAGTCGGTCAATGGCGCGGCG
>DATFPL010000175.1:0-7833 GCA_035264845.1 Candidatus Limnocylindrales bacterium
TCCGAGCGGATGATCTTCGGCGACACGACGACCGGCGCCTCGAACGACATCGAGAAGGCGACCGATCTGGCCCGCCGGATGGTCACCGAGTTCGGGATGAGCGACAAGCTGGGCCCGCTGTCCTTCGGGAAGCGCGACGAGCTCGTGTTCCTGGGCCGCGAGATCGGCGAGCAGCGGAACTACTCGGACGAGGTCGCGAAGACCATCGACGAGGAGGTCCGCGCGATCATCGACCGCGCCTACGAGCGGGCGATGGACGTCCTGACGACGAACCGCGACCGACTCGAGCGCCTCGCCGCGAAGCTCATCGCCGAGGAGACGGTCGACAGCGAGGAGTTCGAGAAGCTCTTCGACGACCTGCCGCCGAAGCAGAACCAGCACGGCCCGGCCCGTCGCCCGACCGTCGTCGGCCCCGGCCAGCCGACTCCAGGCACCGCCCCGCAGCCCAACCCGCAGCCGGCCTGAGCCGGCGCGACCTCCGCATCCCCAAGACCGGGCCCCGAACAGGGCCCGGTCTTTTCATGTGTCGGTCAGAGCCGGACGATCCCGCTTCCGCTTGGCTCGTTGCCCTGCGAGAGCGCCCGGAGGAGGTGCCTCGCGCGCATCGGGAACAGCTCCGCGAGCGAGGTTCGAGCGCTTTCCAGGGCGAGCACGTTTGCATGCGTATCGGCTACGAGGAGGATCACGATCTCCTGCCCGGCGTCACGGCGCTTCAGTTCGATCCGCCGCGTCACGGCCTGGATGTCCCGGAGTCGGGTTTCGGCCTCGACGGCGATCCTCCAGGTCGACCCTACGATCAAAGCGTCCCAGGCGCGTCGATCCCCGATTGCGGGAAGGGGAACCTCCGTGCGCCAGCCAAGCGACGGAGCGAGTCGGCCACGAAGCCGCGACAGAAGCGCGAGCTGGCCCGCGTCGCGGATCGGGTTCGCCATCGGGTACAGCCGAACCGCGGGCTCGACCCCGACCGCTGCCGCGATCCGAAACAGGAGCTCGAGCGAGACCCACGGCGCCGCACGCCGTTCGACCCGGCTCACCTCTGCCGCCGACACGCCGGCAAAGGCCGCCACCGATGCCTGACTGAGGCCCGCCGCAAGTCTGGCGTTCCGCAGCTCGGTCGCTACTGACGCGGCCGCTGCCGCCGCGGCGCGGTTCGCGCGATCAGCTCGTCGTTCAGTCGTCGGCACGCGACGATGATCCACGGCGCCCGTTGACGTCCGCGTATCCGCGGCTATCGCCCCGCTTACTCGCACCACGACCAACCGAACGGCCGACCCCGCCGAGGATGGCCAGGACCCGACCGCCGTTACGCACGTCTGCCCTGCGTCGCGCCACGCCAAGCTGCGTTTGGGTCGTCGAGCGATCCAAATGACGTTCGAGTTACGGTTGAGACGTCAGGTTGGTCGCCACACGAGTGACGCGGATCGGGGCCGGCCGCCCCACCGCGGCCGCCCGCGCTACGATCGCCACCCCAACACGGAGACCCGAATGGCGACGACCATCACGGATTTGGACACGTACCTCGACGCGAACCACGATCGGCGCCTCGAGTCGTACAAGGCGCTCCTCCGCTTCCCGAGCATCTCCGCGCTGCCCGAGCACGCGCCGGATTGCCGCCGCTGCGCCGAGCACATCGCCGGGGAGCTACGCGCGATCGGCGTCGAGCACGTCGAGGTCTCGGAGACCGGTGGCCATCCCGTCGTCTACGGCGATTGGCTCCATGCCGACGGCGCGCCGACCGTCCTCGTCTACGCCCACTACGACGTCCAGCCCGTCGACCCGGTCGACCTGTGGGACTCGCCGCCGTTCGACCCGGCGGTCCACGACGGCCGGATCCTGGCCCGCGGTGCGGCCGACGACAAGAGCCACGTTCACATGCATCTCCGCGCGACGGAGGCGCTGCTCGCGACCCGTGGCCGCCTCCCCGTCAACCTCCGGTTCCTGTTCGAGGGCGAGGAGGAGTCGAGCTCCGAGAACCTCGACCGCTGGCTCGAGAACAACCGCGAGCGGCTCAAGGCCGATGTCGTCGTCATCAGTGACACCGGCTTCTTCGAGGGCAACATCCCGGCGATCACCCTGGGGCTTCGCGGCCTGATGTACGCCCAGATCGATGTGACCGGGTCGCCCGTCGATCTGCACTCCGGCGGGTTCGGCGGCGCCGTCGAGAATCCCGCCAACGCCCTCGCCCGCATCATCGCCGAGCTGAAGGACCGCAACGGCCGGATCCTCATTCCGGGCTTCTACGAAGATGTCGCCGAGCTGTCGCCGAAGGAGCGCGAGGCGTTCGCCGAGCTGCCGTTCGACGAGGACGTGTACCGCGACGGCCTCGGGCTTCCGGCGCTTGCCGGCGAGGAGGGCTTCACGGTGCTCGAGCGCAAGGGCGCTCGCCCGACGCTGGACGTCAACGGCATCTGGGGCGGCTTCCAGGGCGAGGGCACGAAGACGATCATTCCGGCTCACGCGCACGCGAAGGTGAGCTGTCGGCTCGTACCGAACCAGGACCCCGACAGGATCTTCGAGCTGTTCCGCGCCCGGGTCGAGGAGGTCGCGCCGCGAGGCGTTCGAACGACCGTGCAGAAGCTCGGCGGCGGCAAGCCGAGCCTGACTCCGATGGACCACCCCGCGACGAAGGCCGCGGCGCGCGCCCTGGAGGCGACCTTTGGCCGCGCCCCCGTCTACATCCGCGAAGGCGGCTCGATCCCGGTCTGCGCCAGCTTCGAATCGATCCTTGGGCTTCCCGTCGTCCTGTTCGGCTTCGTCAACCCGGACTGCAACGCCCACGCTCCGAACGAGTCGATGGTCCTCGACAACGTCGAGCTTGGGATCCGCGCCATCGCCCGCCTCTGGGACGAGCTGCCAGGCGCCGGGATCGGGGGCTGACAAGGGCGCCCGCGACGCCTCCGCCGAGGGGTACCTTCGGGTCACCGCCGGGAGTCTCTCGGGCGGTCGAACGGTCGATTCCCGGTGCTACGATGCACCCACCGCCACCTATCCCGGAGGACGTCTGCCCGTGACCACAGAGGCCCGCGATATCGCTGCCGCGCCACAGGGCGGATGGAGGCTCGACACCGCGAACGGCAGCATGGCGCCGCGATCCGCGCTCGACGTCCTCGTCGACCTGAACGACAAGGTGACGAGCGGGCAGGTCGCCGAATACCAGCCGGTGCCGCTCGGGTTCACGCCGATGGACAAGACGATCGGCACGGGCCTCCGGACCGGCGAGCTCCTCCTCATCGGTGGCGCGCAGGGCACCGGCAAGACGACGATGGCGCTGCAGATGGCGCGCAACGTCGCGTCGGGCGGCCAGGCGAACGTTCTGTACCTCTGTTTCGAGCACGAGGAGCAGTACCTCCTCAACCGGCTCATCGCGATGGAGTCGGCGCTCGCCCATCTCCCGCACAAGACCGGCGCGATCAAGATTCAGGACGTCCGAAAGGAGATCCTCGGGTCCTGGATGGCGGACGGCCCGGTGATGCCGACGCTCGCCAACAACCCGCGCCTGCGGCCGTCGCTTGACCGCCTCGCCCGCTACGGGCAGAACCTGTTCCTGCTGCGCGGCTCGCAGACGGCGAGCACGATCGACAACATCCGCCGTCTCGTCCAGCAGCACCGCGAGCTGTCGGGCGACCGCCGCCTCCTCGTCGTCGTCGACTACCTCCAGAAGGTGCCGCAGATCCCCGAGCCGGAGAACGAGACCGAGAAGGTGACGGCGGTCGTCAACGGCCTCAAGGACATCGCGCTCGCCGAAGGGGTCCCGCTGATCGCGATCGTCGCGGCGGACAAGGAAGGCCTCAAGGCCTCGCGCCTGCGCAACTATCACCTCCGCGGCTCGTCGGCGATCAACTACGAGGCCGACATCATCCTGATCCTCAACGAGAAGTACAACATCGTCGCCAAGGTCAACATCGAGTTCAACCCGTACCAGGCGCAGCGGTTCCGCGACTGGGTCGTCGTCTCGGTGGAGAAGAACCGCGGCGGGCAGGACAACGTCGACCTCGAGTTCGAGAAGCACTTCGAGTTCTCCTGCTTCGACCCGAACGGCCGAACGGTGCAGGAGAAGCTCATCGAGGAACGCCTCTACAACGACTAGGGCCGCGGGCTCATCCCGCCCGCTGGCTGCGTTATCGGCTCCGGTCCTCGCTCACGCACCTCGGGTGCGCTCGCTCCGGTCCTCGTGCTCCGCCTTGCCATCGAGCTGGCTGAGCCCGCGACCGAGCCCGCGCACGATGCGTGCGGTCCTCGCGCACCTTGAGTGCGCTCGCTCCGGTCCTTGGCTCCGGCCTTGCGCCGACGCCGGCTGAAGCCGCGACCGTGCGGGCTGATCCGACGCCATCGCGGTGTTGTTGCCTGCGGTTCGCGCCCCCGCGTTGCCGTCGAGCCGGCCGGAACGTGGCCCCGACTGACCCGTCTTCCGCCGAATCGCGCATACGCTCCTGACGGGAGCACTAGTTGCGGGCTGTGCGCTCGTACGACCGTCACTCGAGCGTACGCAACTTTTCGGCGAGTCCTGGACCGACCAACGCCCGTCGTCGGCGACCGCGACGCGGATAACGCTCCCAGGCGGAGCGTATGCGGCGCGAGCGGCGAGCCGAGCCGCGCTCGGAGTTGTCCGCAATGTTGTCTACATTCCGTCCACAGCGATGCTCGATTCGTGGACGAAATCCGCCGCGGCGCCCGGCATTTCGTGGATAAGGCCGTTGTCGCGCCACACGCCCGAACCCTATCGTTCGTCTTGCCCGAAGGGGCCGTTGGAACGGTCAGGCGAAGCGGGGAGTGATCCTCGCGGAGCCGCCGGTCGTGGCGCCAGAGCCGCAAGGCTCGAGCGTAGCGGCCGCCGGTCCGGACGCGACACAAGGCTGCGATCGCATCAAAGGCCCTGTCGTCCCGGAGCGAGAATCGTCCCGACAGTTCCTTCGGGCATTTGCGTGCGCCGCGGCATCGTCGCGTGCGTATTCGGCGGGTGAATGGTTTCCGTCTCGGCGACGCTCCGCGACGACTCGAGCCCGCACATCCGGCGGTGGACTCGCACGCACGAACCCCGATTCATGCGCTCGGTGAATAGCGGTGCGCCGCGCGCGACCCGACGTCACCCGCGCCGCCTAGACTTCGCCGATGGCTGAAGCGGGCACCGCGAATGCGCAACGGTTCCCCGACGTCGTCGAGGTCGTGGTCGAGATCCCGCGCGGCAGCCGGAACAAGTACGAGTTCGACGAGGTGGCGGGCGTCTTCCGACTCGACCGCGTCCTGTCGTCTGCCGTCTTTTACAACTTCGACTACGGCTTCGTCGAAGGAACGCGCGCGGGCGACGGTGACCACACCGACGCCCTGCTCCTGATCGACGAGCCCACGTTCACGGGCTGTCACGTCTGGGCGCGCCCGATCGGCGGTCTCGAGATGAACGACGAGAAGGGCTTCGACTTCAAGGTGCTGTGCGTCGCCGTCGGCGATCCGCATCAGCAGCACGTCGAGCGGCTCGAACAGGTCCGCCCGCACCGCCTCGTCGAGATCGAGCATTTCTTCCAGACCTACAAGCTGCTCGAGGACAAGCGCGTCGGCGTCGTCGGCTGGCGGGATCGCGACCGCGCCCTCGAGGTCCTCCGAACGGACCGAGCGCTCGCGCTCGCCGGCACGCCGCGGCCCGGATGAGGCCACGGGTCGAGCACGAGCGTCGCGCTCCCGAGGAGGCGGGCGGGCCGGAACCCCGCCTGTTCATCGCGGTGCCACTCGCCGAGGTGGCGCGTGCCGCGATCCAGGCGCTCGTCGATGAGGTGCGCGGCATCGTCGAGGCGAACGCTCGCGAGCCGCGGTCACAGGTCCGGTGGGTTCGGATGGACGGTCTTCACCTGACATTGCGATTCCTGGGTCCCACGCACGCCGCCCGCATTCCTGCGCTGTCGCGAGCGCTCAGCGACGTCGCCGCCGCGACGGAGACATTCCGCGTCGAGATCCGCGGCAGCGGTGCATTTCCGTCGTCCGGCCGACCGCGCTCGATCTGGCTGGGCATCGACGAGGGTCACGACGAGCTTGCCGCACTCGCGGCGCGGCTCGGCGACAGGCTCGCCGACGAAGGTGTGCCGCGCGACGATCGGCCGTTTCGGGCGCATCTCACGCTCGCCCGAAGCGACGGCCGCCGCGAAGGCCCCCTCGTCGCGCGGACGCTCGCCGCTCGCGCCGCGGAGTCGAGCATCCCGTTCACGTCGGACCGCGCCGTCCTGTTCGAGAGCCTCACCGGCGGCGGACCCGCGCGCTACGTTGCCGTCCACGAGGCGCCGTTTCGCGAATGAGGCTCCGCGGGGCCCCGGTGTACGATCCGCGCCTGCCGCCCGTCCTCGACCAACCCGTCGTGCCCCCGGCTGGATGAGGAGACCCCGACTTCTTGACGACGTCCCAACGCGCGCGACTCATCATCGCGCTCGGAATCCTGAACCTCGTGCTCGCGTCGTTCGCCGTCGCCGTCGGCGCGTTCGGTGTTCCGGGCGACCCGTCGCTATCAGCGGCGACCGGAACGACCGATACGGCGGCTGGCGCGACCGCGTCGCCGCCACCTGGTCCGACACCGCGAGCGACAGAACCACGCACACCAACCGCCGCGCCGGCGACGACGTCACCGGCCACGCCGTCGCCAACGGTCGCGGTCACCTCGACGCCGCGCTCGACGCCGTCGCCGACCGCCACGCCGCGGACGACGCTCCCGCCCAGCGACACGGAAGGCGAGCCCGCGGCGACAGCGTCCTCCGTCACGCCGGCCGTCGGCGCTCGCGGCGAGTCGCCATCTCCAGCCCGCGCCGCGATCGGGGATGTTCACGCGCCTCGACCCGAGCGAGACGTCGCGAAGTCGGCGCCGCACCCCGTATACCTGCCGGGGTTCAGACGTCCGCTGCCTCCGGGGTGGCGCGACCTGTCCCAGCTCCAGCCGAAGGCGCGGCCGGAATCGACACCACCCGACGCGACGCCCGCTGCTCAGGCGCCGCGTTCGAATGATTCGCCCGCCGTGCCTGCGGCGATCGCCATCGTCCCGCTCGTCGGCGCGGCCGCAGCCACTGTGGCGGCGTTCGGCGGCCGCCGCGCCGCCCGGCGCAGCGACGCGCGACCCACGGACTGACCACGTCACTCGGCACGAACGCAGCGGGCGTCATGCGGGGGGATGCATGACGCCCGCCGAACGATCGTCTGCCCGGACGATCGCGGGCCACCCAACGAATGGCGGGCCGGCTCCGATGCTGCTCGGCGACCGGAGTTGCCGCATCCCGCAACCGACGTAAACGGCCCGAGCCGTCAGTACAGCGCGTCCTCGTAGCGGGGCGGCTCGATGAGCCGGTGCCGGAGCGCGAACGCGACCGCTTCGAGCTTCGAGTGGACACGCAGCTTGCCCATGATGTTCTGGACATGCGTCCGCAGCGTGTTCGGGGCGATGAACAGGCGGTCGCAGATCTCGCGCGTCGACATCCCGTCCGTGAGTGCGCGGAGGACCTCGACCTCGCGGGGTGTCAGCGTCTCGATCGGGCGCCGGTCGGCGTTTCGATCGCGCGCGGCTGCGACGCGCTGCGCGATGCCGATGATCACCGCGCGCGGCAGCAGCGTCTCGCCGGCGTCGGCGGCCCGCACCGCGGTGACGACGTCGTCGACCGCGCCGTCCTTCGTCATGTATCCGTCCGCGCCCGCCTGGATCGACTCGAGCACGGTCTCGTCGTCGTTCAGCGCCGTGAGCATCACGACGCGTGCCTCGGGCCACCGAATCTTGATCGCGCGCGTCGCCTCCGCGCCCGTGCCGTCGGGGAGCCGGTAGTCCATGAGAACGACATCGACCGGCTGCTCCGCGAGCGCCTTGGCCGCCGC
>DATFPL010000176.1:0-2672 GCA_035264845.1 Candidatus Limnocylindrales bacterium
GGAGTCGGCGTCGCTCGTGCTGGAGGAGGGCCTCGGCAACCGGTTGCTCGTCGAGCCGGACCTCATCCCGGTCCTGATCCGCCTCGACGGGACGCAGACCCTCGGTGAGATCGTCGACGAGGTCGTCGAGGGCACGGGCGCGCATCGGGGGCAGCTGACGGCCCGCGTCCTGCGGTTCGCGCGGGCGCTTCTCGAGGGCGGATACGCGAGACGGCCCGGCGCCGGCGGGACCGACGAGTGACGCACGCGATGGAGGCCGCGGCCTCCGGCGACGGTTCGGCGCCCGCGGCAACGGACTTCGCCTGGATGACGGGCTTCGAGTGCTCGACCTTCCCGCAGGTCGGGATGGACGAGCTGGCGCTGACCCAGCACGACCGCTTCTGGGGCTCGGACCTCGTGCGGGCCGTCGAGGCCGGCTGCCGGACGATTCGCTACGGCATCCGCTGGCACGTCGTCAACCCGCAGCCGCACGTCTGGGAGTGGTCGTCGGTCGACGGCCCGATGGATCTGATGCGTCATCTCGGCATCGAGCCCGTCGTCGACCTGTTCCATTTCGGTGTCCCGACGTGGCTCGGGACCGGCGTCATGACGACGATCTTCCCGGACTTCCAGGCGGAGCTGTGCGGCGCATTCGCCCGCCGCTACCCATGGGTGAAGTGGTACACGCCGACGAACGAGCCGTACATCATGGCCCAGTTCGGTGGCGAGACGGGGGCGTGGTTTCCGTACGAGACGGGCCCGTACAACTTTGTGACGGCCGCGCGGAACGTCGCGCGCGGGCTGTGCGAGGGCTGGGCCGAGATCACGCGGCATCGCCCGGACGCCCGGCTCCTCGTGTCCGATACGTGCGAGTACCACCACGCGCTCGACGACGGCACGCGCGCGACGGCGGACTTTCTGAACGAGCGCCGCTTCCTGATGCACGAGCTGTACGGCGGGCGGGTCGGGCCGGACCACGCGCTGTGGGACTGGCTCCGCGACCACGGCATGAGCGAGGCCGACCTGTGGTGGTACCAGGAGCACGCCGCGCCGCTCGACGTCATCGGCCTCGACCACTACCCGCACTCGGAACACCAGTACCGGACCGGGTCGCGCCACGAGACGATCGACGAGCCGGCGGATGCCGACCGTCAGCTGGGCCCCGGCGAGCTCGCGCGCCAGTACTTCGAGCGCCTCGGCCGGCCGCTGGTGTTCGCCGAGACGGGCGCGCCCGGCGACGACGCGCGCAAGCAGTGGTGGCTCGACCGGATGGTCACCCAGATCCGCGACGCGCGCGCGAGCGGCGTCCCCGTGATCGGGATGACCTGGTGGGGGCTCATCGACCAGGTCGACTGGCGGCACGGGCTCCGCCACTTCGCCTACGACATCGACGCGACGGGCCTGTACCGGCTCGAGTGGCGAGATGGCGCTCACCAGCCGAGCAGGGGCCCGGCCGAGATCACCCCCGATGCGAGCGGCTACCGGCTCGAACGTGTCGCGACCGACACCCTCGAGAAGTGGCGACGCTACGCCAGTGCGTCGCCGGAGACGACCGTCGGGCCGCTGGCGAGATCCTCCACGAACGACGGGATCGCGCTGTGGTGAGCGCCGACGGGCTCGAGGACGGGGATCGGATGAAACTCCCCGGCGAGCGCCGCCGTCGCGAGCGCGCGGTACTGCTCGCCGACCGGATGCGGCCGGCGGTCGAGTCCGACGAGCCCACACACGTTGTGGCGTCCGTTCGCCTCCCGGAGGGCCGTGTCCCAGTCGACGTGGTCGACGAAGCCGTACCACGTGTAGCCGCGGATCGGGAGGCCCTCGAGGCGGAGCTGGAGCGCGTCGTTCCACGTCCGCGCCAGCCACGCCGGCGCCTCGGCGCCTTCCCAGTTCGTCTCCGCGAGCATGAACGGGAGACCGAAATGGGCGTGGATCTCGCGGGCGACGGCCGCGTACCCGCGCCGCTCCGCGGCCGGGATCTTGTGCTGACGCCGGTCGGGATCGACGGTCCACTCGTTGCCGTTGTAGTAGTCGTGCCCGACGATGCAGCCCTCGCTCGAGCCGTGCTGCGCGAACCAGTCGAGGCGCTCCTCGCCCAGGCCGGCGCTCGCCAGCCACTCGACGACGGACTCGTGCGGCCGGCGGCCGTACGCGAGGTCCCAGCCGATGTACTGGCGCTCGGCGAGGAACGTGGCCGCGTCGAACGCCGCAGGACTCGCCGGGAGGAAGCTCTCGGCGGCGTCGCTCTGGAGGAAGATCGCGTCCGGCCGGCGCTCGCGGATCGTCTCCATGGCCGAGGCGGCGCACGTCGCCACGTTGTCGATGGCCCGGACCCAGCCGCCGAGATCCGTGGTCCGCTCGTTCCACCAGCCGTGATTCGCGGACAGGGTCGAGGTGACCTGGGGCTCGTTGACCGGGGTGTAGTAGCGGACCCAGGGGTAGCGCTCGGCGAAGGCGGTCGCGTAGGCGAGGTAGCGGGCGGGAAGGCGCGGGTCGCCGATCCCGGCGAGGTCGTCGGGGATGCCGAAGTGCATGAGGTCGGCAATTGGCTCGACGCCCGCGTCGCGGAGGGCCGCGAGCGCGGCGTCGGTCCAGGTCCAGTCGTACGTCCCGCTGCCGCGGTCGACGACGTGGAACGGGATGCCATAGCGGAGGAACCGGATGCCGTATTCGGCAACGAGTCCGATGTCCTCCGC
>DATFPL010000177.1:0-5993 GCA_035264845.1 Candidatus Limnocylindrales bacterium
CGCTCTTAAGCCGCCGCGTCGGACTCGGCGCCCTCGTCGTCCTCTTCGTCGTCGCCGCGTGCGCAGGCTCCGCGACGAGGCTCTCCCCGGTCGGGGCGGCGATCCCGCCGGATCAAGGCCAGCCCGGTGCGTCCGCGGCCCCGTATCCCGCCGGGGGCGGCACCGATACCTCCGGCGGCGGCAACGGCAACAACTCGAACGGCGCGTTCAAGGACGACGCGAAGATCGTCCGCACCGGGGCGCTCCAGCTGCGCGTCAAGGACCTCGCGGCGTCGCTCGTCGCGGGCAGGGACGCGGTGAGGGCGGGCGGGGGCTACATCGGCGCGTCGCAGCAGAAGAACGACGGTGACAACTCGGTCGCCCAGGTGACGTACAGGATCCCGGCCGATCGTTGGGAGAGCAGCCTCGACGCGCTGCGCAAGCTCGGCACGGTGCTCGGCGAGGAGACCAACGCCATCGAGGTCACGGGCCAGCTGATCGACCTTCAGGCCCGGATCGCAAACCTGCGCGCAAGCGAGACCGCACTCCAGGGGATCGCGGCCAAGGCGACGAAGATCGCGGATGTCCTCGAGGTCGAGCAGCGCCTCACGGAGGTCCGTGGCCAGATCGAGCAGCTCGATGGCCAGCGCGCGCACCTCGAGGACCAGGCCGGCCTCGGGACGCTGACGGTCACGTACGGACTCCAGATCAATGCTGTCACCGAGGCGGCCAGGGGCTGGGATGCGGGTGACGAGGTCGGACGCGCGACGGCGAGCCTCGTCGACGTCCTGCAGGCCGTGACGTCGGCCGGGATCTGGTTTGCGATCGTGTGGCTGCCGATCCTCCTGATGCTCGGGCTCATCACGTTGATCGTCGTGTTCGTCCTGCGACGCGTCGGGGTCCTCGCGCGGCCGGACCGCCTCCTCCCGCCGGCGCCCACGCCGGAGGCCTGACGGCCCGGCCGGTCGGCCCGACGTCCCGCGCCGTGCCACGATGGCGCGGTGACGGACCAGAGGGAGCGCTACGACCGGATCGCGCGCGGGTACGCACGGTGGTGGGCACCGGTGCTCGGCCCGACTGCGGTCCGCGTCCTCGACCGCGTCGCACCGAGCGTCGACGGGCATCCGGCGCAGCTCCTCGACGTTGGCACCGGTACAGCGACGCTCGCGATCGCCGCGATTCGCCGGTGGCCGGAGGTTCGGGTCACCGGGATCGACGCGTCGAGCGGGATGGCCGAGGCGGCCGTGGGCGAGGTCGACGCGCAGCTTCCGGCACGCGATCGCGAACGGTTCGAGGTTCGCGTCTCGTTCGCCGATCGGCTGCCGTTCGACGACGCGTCGTTTGACGCCGCCGTCTCGTCGTTCGTTCTCCAGCTCGTGCCCAGCCGCTCCGCCGTCCTCCGCGACGTCCGGCGGGTCCTTCGCCCCGGCGCGCGGCTCGCGCACGTGACGTGGGTGGAAGGCGGGCGCGAGTTCAGGCCCGACGTCGAGTTCGACAAGGCCCTCGGGCGCGTCGGGATCGGCGGGCGCGAGCCGGAGGGCCGGCGTGGCGACTACCGCACGCCCGAAGCGGCCGCCGCCGAGCTACGCCGGGCAGGCTTTCGGAACGTGGAGCACGAGGGCGGCGAGCTCGTCCACCGGTTCGCGCCCGACGAATACGTGGCGTTCCTGGAGGAGTTCGACGAAGAGGACACGTTCGCGAGCCTCGACCGCAAGACGCGAGACGCGCTGCGCGCGGACCTGCGGAAGCGCCTCCGCCGGCTCCCGGCGACCGCGTTCGATCTGCGGCTGCCGATCGTGTTCGCGTCGGGCGAACGGCCGTAACCCCGATCACCGGCCGCGCTCGTCGCGGCGGCCGGTAGAGCGCTACTCCTCCGCGGAGCCCTCTTCGGCAGGCGCAGCGCCCGCGGCCGGAGCGCCTTCGGCAGCCTCGCCCTCGGGCGCCTCGGCGGGCGCCGCGACGGCTTCCTCGACACGCGGCGGGAAGACGCGGGCGACGAGCTCGTCCGGGTCGGTCAGCAGCGTCGCGTCGGCGGGGATCGGCAGGTCCCGCACGTGGATGGCCGTCTCGAAGTCGTTCAGCGACTCGATCGAGTACTCGATGCGATCGGGCAGATGATCCGGGAGCGCGCGGATGCGGACCTCGTCGATGGCGCGGAAGAGCGTCCCGCCGAGGTTTCGAATGGCGTCGGACTCGCCGATCGAGTGGAGCGGCACCTCCACGGTCAGCTCCTCGGTCATCCGGACGAGGAACAGGTCGATGTGGAGCGGGCGGCGGTTGACGGGGTGGACCTGCACGTCATGGACGAGCACCGGCGAAGACTTGTCGCCCGCGACCGAGAGGTCGACCAGCGCGTTCGCGCCGAGGTGCTTCCGCAGGAGCTCGAACTCGTGCGCGTCGACGGTTACGTTGGACGAATCGACGCCGTGCCCGTAGACGACCGCGGGAATCTTCCCATCGCGGCGGAGCTTCGCGACGGCCTTGCCGGTCGTTTCGCGCGGCTCGGCTGCCAGGGTCTGGCGGGCGGTGGGCATCTCGGAACTCGACCTCTGCTGTGCTCTGACCAAGGCTGCGGCGCGGCGGCCGGCGGGCTGCTGCGGCGCCCTGATGGGGCGCATACCCTACCACACACGGTTCGGCCGGCCGTCCGGGAGGTCCGGTGTAGCATCGCCGCGTGTCGGCCACGATTCTCATCGTCGAGGACGAGTTCGCCGTCGCCCGCGGCATTCAGTACGCCCTCCAGCAGGAGGGCTATCAGGTCGCCGTCGCCCGGTCCGGCGAAGAGGGCCTCGAGTTCGCCACGAACCAGGCACCCGATCTCGTCGTCCTCGACGTCCGTCTGCCCGGGATCGACGGCTTCGAGGTCCTCCGTCGTCTCCGTGCGACGGGCTCCAAGGCGCCGGTTCTCGTGCTGACCGCCCGGGACGACGAGGTCGACAAGGTGATCGGGCTCGAGCTGGGCGCCGACGACTACCTGACGAAGCCGTTCGGGCTCCGCGAGCTGATGAGCCGGATCAAGGCACTTTTGCGCCGCGCCTACGGCGATCTCGCCGACGCCGCGGGCGGCCGCGTCCTGCGGCATCGCGACCTCGTCATCGACCTCGAGCGACGGCGCGTCCAGCGCGGGCAACGGCGGATCGGCCTGACGCCGACGGAGTTCGAGATCCTCCGTCACCTCGCGAGCCGTCCCGGCCGCGTCTACACCCGCTCGGAGCTCCTCGAGCTCCTCCGCGACTACGAGGCGCTCGACCAGGACGAGAAGACGATCAACGTCCACGTCAGCCACCTCCGCGACAAGATCGAGGACGACCCGGCCGCCCCGACGTTCGTCCTCACGGTGAGAGGAGTCGGCTACGCATTCGCCGAGCGGTGACCCGCCGCCGGGCGGGTTCCGCGACCGCGTCAGGGCCGCCGCGCCGCACACGTTCCAGGCCCGGCTGACCCTCGCCTTCGTCGCCGTCGTCGCGCTGACGCTCCTGCTCGTCTCGTTCCTCGTCCTCAACCGCCTCGACGATTACTTCCTCCAGCAGCAGCGGACGGACCTCCGCAACCGCGCACGAACCGTTGCCCAGGCCGTGGCGGTCGTGGCCGCGGAACAGGCCGGCCCGCGCGCGGTCGTCGCGTCGAACGGGCTGACGAACCCCGCGGTGACGACGTACCTGAGCGCGGGCCGGGAGCAGCGGCTCCTGGCCGACAGCCTCGCCCAGGCGACGGTCACCATTCGCTTCGGGCGTGGAACGGCGGCGTCGTTCGTGCCGTCGGCGAACGGCCTCATCGTGGCGCCGCTGCAAGCGAGACCGGCGCCCGGCCAGACGCAGGAATCGCTGAAGACGGAGCCGGTCTACTTCCAGGCGGACCTGTTCTTCCCATTCGTGGTCGAGGTCACGCTGTCGGACCCGTACACGTTCCGGGCCACCGCGGTCTCGAACGTCGCCGGGCTCCTCGGAGCGATCGCGCTCTTCGCGCTGGCGCTGGCAGTGATCGTCGCGGCGGGCCTCGCCCGGCGGTTCACGACACCGCTCCGACGGCTGACCGACGCAACCCGCGGCCTCGCCGAAGGCGACCTCTCGCGGCGCGTTGCCCCGACGCAGCTCCACGGCGGCTCATCGGAGCTCAGCGCGCTCGGTCTCCAGTTCAACACGATGGCTGAGCGGCTCGAGGAAAGCGTGACGATCATCAGGCGTGACCGCGACCGCAGCCGCGACTTCCTCGCCGACGTGTCGCACGAGCTGCGAACGCCGATCGCGGCACTTCGCACGTTCAACGAGCTGCTCCGCGAGCAGGCGGCGGACGACCCCGACGCACGCGCCGAGTTCCTCGAGTCGAGCGGCCAGCAGATCGAGCGCCTCGATTGGCTGGCCCAGAACCTTCTCGATCTGTCCAAGCTCGATTCGGGGCTCGTCATGCTCGACCTGCGCCCGGACGACCTGCGCGCCGCAGTCGAATCCGCTGTCGAGCAGGCACGAGCGGCCGCGCGGCGGCGCGGCGTCGAGCTGACGGTCGACGTTCCCGATCGGCCGCTCCGGATCAGGCACGACCCGCTGCGGATCGGACAGGTTGTGACCAACCTCGTCGGCAACGCGATCAAGTTCACACCGCCCCGCGGCTCCGTGGTCGTCGGCGTCCGCGCCAGCGACAGTGGCGCCGAGATCGATGTCACCGATACGGGCGTCGGCATCGATGCCGCCGAGCTGCCGCGGATCTTCGAGCGCTTCTACCGCGGCTCGCGGGCGAACGAGGCGCGGGGCAGCGGCAGCGGCCTCGGGCTGGCGATCGTCCGCTCCATCGTCGAGATGCACAGCGGCACCGTCGTCGTGGAGAGCCGGCTCGGCGCGGGAACCCGGTTCGTCGTCACGCTCCCGCGCGATCCGCGCGCGGAGGATGCGCCGGCACCGCCGGCAACCGAGCCGCCGCCCGGTCACGCGGAGGCAGCCGCTGGTGACCGCATCGCCGCGACGGCACGCCAAACGTTGCCGGCGGGCAAGGTGGCGGATTCTTCACCGCGCGACTCCTCGCAACTGAACCCGGAGGCGTCACCCTGACGCCAGCAACAGCGCACCGCCCCGTGCCGGCCGCACGCGCCGTGGACCGAGATCGATGACCGACCAGCCCCGATACGACCAGAACCTTCCGAGCAACCGGTTCGAGCCAGCCGGCGGCGACGCGGCACCCATCGGCGCCGGTGGCGGCGAGACGCCCGGCTCGTGGGAAGAGACGAGTGTCTACTCGCCCACCCCGGAGCCCAGGGCGGAGTGGTCGCGGTCGAACACCTGGTCGGAGTCGAGCGCGGATCGCGGTGGCTGGACGAACGCGACGGCACGCCCCGAGACGGTCGCGGTCACCCCGCGCGGCCGGCGCTCGTCGCCGCTCGGCCAGGTGATCCTCGCCGCCATCCTTGCGGCCGTCCTCGGCTCCGGCGGAACGTTCTTTGCGCTCAGCGCTTCTGGCGCGCTCGATCGCGGCTCGCGGGCGCCGGCAGCCACGACGGCGGGCGGAACGACCGTCGGCGCGAAGCAGCCCGTCACGCTCGACGAGTCCTCGGCGATCATCGACGTCGCCGCGAAAGTCAGCCCGGCGGTGGTCCGGATCACGGTCAGCGAGACGAGCCCCGACGCCATCGGCGGCACGATCCCGGCGACCGGCGTCGGCTCCGGCGTCATCTACGACTCGAACGGCTGGATCCTGACGAACAAGCACGTCGTGACGAACAGCAGCGGCACCGTCGTGTCGAAGCTCGTCGTCGAGCTCAAGGACGGCCGCCGGTTCGACGGCAGTGTCTACGGCGTCGACACGCTGACGGACCTCGCGATCGTGAAGATCGACGTCGCCGAGGTCCCGGCCGCCACGATTGGCGACTCGTCGGAGCTCAAGGTCGGGCAGCTCACGATCGCCATCGGCAGCCCGCTCGGCACGTACTCGAACAGCGTAACGAGCGGCATCGTGTCGGGTACCGGGCGCTCGATCACGGTCGACAACGGCCAGCAGCTGTCGAACCTCATCCAGACCGATGCCGC
>DATFPL010000178.1:0-21343 GCA_035264845.1 Candidatus Limnocylindrales bacterium
TCGACCGCGACGCGGAGGTGTCGTGGGACTCCTTCGTCCGCCGCTACAACGCGGACCTGGCGAACGACTTCGGCAACCTCGTCAACCGGACCGTGTCGATGGCCAATCGCTACCTCGCGGGTGACCGGCCGTCACCGACCAACGACGGCTCCCTCCACGCGGCGTGGACGAGTGCGATCCGCGGCTATCAGGCAAACGTCGAGCGCTGCCTGCTCCACGAAGCACTTGCCTCGCTGTGGATGTTCGTCGGCGCGGCCAATCAGCTCGTCGACCTCGAGAAGCCGTGGGATCTCAACAAGCGGCAGAAGGCCGGCGACGAGGCGGCCGGCGAGCGGCTTCGCGGGGTGCTCGGCGATCTCGTCGAGGCGTGCCGGCTCGTCGGCCTCGCCGTCGCGCCATTCATGCCCGCGACGGCGCCGCGGCTCCTCGCTCAGCTCGGCTTCGAGTACCGCTATGGAGCGGACGGCAACGGTGGTCCACCCATCCTCGACGAGCTCGCGTGGGGTGCGCGCGCCGCGGAGCCGGGCCGGCTTGCCGCGGCCGAGCCGCTCTTCCCCCGCCTCGACGTCGAAGAGGCTGACGCGCCGGCAACCGCGTGACGGCGCTTGTCGACAGCCACTGTCATCTCCAGTCGGACCGCTTCGCGGCCGACCTCGATCTCGTCGTCGGCGGTGCCCGCGTCGCAGGGGTCGAGCGGATCCTCGTCCCGGGCTGGGACGAGGCAAGCTGCGCGGGGGCGCTCGCGGTCGTCGAGCGGTTCCCGTGGATCGACGCCGCGGTCGGTGTCCATCCGCACGACGCCGCGACCGTCGACGACGATGGCTGGGCTCGCGTCGTGTCGCTTGCCCGGGACGAACGCGTGGTCGCTGTCGGGGAGACCGGGCTCGACTTCGATCGGGTCTTCTCGCCGATTGCGGCGCAGCTCGCGAACCTGCGACGGAACCTGACCCTCGCCGCGGAGACGGGAAAGCCCGCCATCCTTCACTGCCGCTCCGCGGCGGGGCGCCGCGACGCCCAGGACACGCTCGTCGACGAGCTTCGCCGCGCCGGTTTCGACGACGCGGGGGCAGCCCCTTTTGGCGGCCGTCCGCCTGCGGTCGTCCACTCCTTCTCCGGACCCGTCGACTTCGCGAGGGCCGTGCTCGACATGGGTCTCGCGATCAGCTTCTCGGGGCTCGCGTTCCGCGCCGGCGAGGAGGCGTCCGCGGAGGTCGCGGCAGCCGTCCCGCGTGATCGGCTCCTCGTCGAGACGGACTCGCCGTTCCTCTCGCCGCCCGGGGCGCCGCGAAAGCGCAACGACCCGGAGTGGGTCCGGGTGACCGCGGCCTGGGTTGCGGAGGTCCGCGGCGAGGTCGTCGAGGGCATCGGAACGGGCCTCGTCGCGACCTATGACGCGATCTTTCCGCGCGCTGGCGGCTTGACACGCCAACCCCGGCGCGGCTAAGGTATTAGCACTCTCACAGTCAGAGTGCCAAGCGACGCGGATCCCGGTCGGACAGAGGGGCCACGACGGCTCGGAGGAAGGGATCGGACCCGTCGCCCACGCGCTCCCGGATAGCCCGGGCGTCGCCGCCGCATGTCGGCCGACGACCCCGAAATCCATTGAGTGGGGCGGCCGCAAGCGCCGCCACAGGAGGTATGCACCTTGGCAACCGCCACTGCGTCCACGACGAAGCTTCGCCCGCTCGGCGATCGCGTCATCGTCAAGCCGACTCCGCGCGAGGAGATGACCAAGTCCGGCATCGTGCTGCCGGACACGGCCAAGGAGAAGCCCCAGGAGGGCACGATCCTCGCGGTCGGTCCCGGCCGGATCCTCGACGACGGCAAGCGCGAGCAGGTCGATCTCAAGGAGGGCCAGAAGGTCCTCTACGCGAAGTACGCCGGCACGGAGTTCAAGATCGACGAGGAGGAGCTCCTGATCGTCGGCTTCAAGGACGTCCTCGCGGTCGTCGAGAGCTGATTTCTCCGGCCCACGCGCGCGATCCGCGCTCGGCCATCGGAGAGCTGAAGTGACTCACGGCACACGTTGCCGACCCACAGGTTCCTGGAGGGACAAGCAAATTGGCTAAGCAGCTCATCTTCGACGAGACCGCTCGTCGCTCACTCAAGCGGGGCATCGACCGCCTCGCCGACGCCGTCAAGGTCACGATCGGGCCCAAGGGCCGGAATGTCGTCCTCGACAAGAAGTTCGGCTCGCCGACGATCACCAACGACGGCGTGACGATCGCGCGCGACATCGAGCTCGACGACCCGTTCGAGAACATGGGCGCGCAGCTCCTCAAGGAAGTCGCGACCAAGACCGACGACGTCGCCGGCGACGGGACGACGACGGCGGTCGTTCTCGGCCAGGCGATGGTTTCCGAGGGTCTCCGCGTCGTGACCGCGGGCGCCAACCCGATGGGCGTCAAGCGCGGCATCGAGAAGGCCGTCGAGGCGGTCGTCGCGGAGCTCGAGAAGCACAAGGTCGACGTCGACAGCCGCGAGCAGATCGCAGCCGTCGCCGCGATCAGCGCGGCGGATCCCGAGGTCGGCGAGATCATCGCCGAGGTGATGGACAAGGTCGGCAAGGACGGCGTCATCACCGTCGAGGAGGGCCAGTCGCTCGGCCTCGAGAAGGAATACACGGAAGGGATGCAGTTCGACCGCGGCTACATCTCGCCGTATTTCGTCACCAACCCCGATCGGATGGAGGCCGTTCTCGAGAACCCGCTCATCCTGATCACGGACAAGAAGATCTCGACGATCCAGGACATCCTTCCGGGCCTCGAGAAGGCCGTCCAGCAGGGCAAGCCGACGCTCATCATCGCCGAGGACGTCGACGGTGAGGCGCTCGCGACGCTCGCGGTCAACAAGCTCCAGGGCCGGCTCCAGGTTCTCGCCGTCAAGGCGCCGGGCTTCGGCGATCGCCGCAAGGAGATGCTCCGCGACATCGCGACGCTGACCGGCGGCACCGTCATCAGCGAGGAGATCGGGCGGAAGCTCGACTCCGTCACGATCGAGGACTTCGGTTCGGCCCGTCGCGTCGTCGCGACGAAGGACGACACGACGGTCGTCGACGGCGACGGCAAGCCGGACCAGATCAAGGCCCGGATGACGCAGATCAAGGCCCAGATCGAGGACACGACGTCCGACTACGACAAGGAGAAGCTCCAGGAGCGTCTCGCCAAGCTGTCGGGCGGCGTCGCGGTCATCAAGGTCGGCGCGGCCACGGAGGTCGAGCTGAAGGAGAAGAAGCACCGCATCGAGGACGCGCTCTCGACGACCCGTGCGGCCGTCGAGGAGGGTCTCGTCGCCGGCGGCGGCACGGCCCTGCTCCAGGCGATCCCGGCGCTCGCGAACCTCAAGCTCGAGGGTGACGAGGCAGTCGGCGTCGACATCGTTCGCAAGGCCCTCGAGGCTCCGGCGCGGCAGATCGCGGACAACGCGGGCGCACACGGCGAGGTCATCGTCGAGCACGTCAAGGGCCTCCCGCACGGACAGGGGTTCGACGCCCTCAAGGGCGAGTACGGCGACCTGTTCGCCAAGGGCATCGTCGATGCCCGCAAGGTCACCCGCTCCGCGCTTCAGAACGCGGCCTCGATCGCGGCGATGGTCCTGACGACGGAGACGCTCGTCACCGACATCCCCGAGAAGGAGAAGGCGGCTGCCGGCGGTGGCCACGGCCACGGCGGCGGAGACATGGACTTCTAGTCCTCGACACGAATGGAGAGCCCGGGCAACGCCCGGGCTCTCTTGCTGTCCGGCGACGCGGAGGGCGGACTGCCGACGATTTGACAGCGTTACGACCGCCCGTCAGGCTGACCGGCGGTCAGTCACGACAAGACCTCCCGGAGGAACAATGCCCCGTCGTCTCCTCGCGCTCCTCGCCGTCCTCGGGCTCCTCGTCGTCGTCGCCGGATGCCAGGGCGCTCCCGTCGCGCCCGCGCTCACGGACCCCAAGGACATCCTCACCCGGAGCGTCCTCTCGCTCAAGGACGTCAAGACGATCCAGATCAAGGGTGAGCTCAGCGGCACCGCGTCGGTGCCGGGCAGCGGCAGCATCGACCTCAAGGGCACGACGCTCGACGTGTCCGCGGACATCCCCGCCAAGAAGGCGCACGTCGGGTTGTCCGCGCCCTCGATCCTCGGTACGGCCGCGGACGTGATCGCGGTCGACAACGCGGTGTACCTCAAGGTCACCGGACCGCTCGCCGCGATGGCCGGCGCGGACCCGACCGGCAAGTACAAGAAGACCGACGTCAGCGCGGTTGCCAGCAGCGATCCCGGCAACGTCGCCACGGACCCGCAGAAGGCGATCGACGAGTTCAAGGCGGCGCTCGACAAGCTTCCCGCGCCGACCAAGGCCGCAGACGAGAAGTGCGGCGACAAGGACTGCTACCACATCAACATCAAGGTCACGGACAAGGACCTCGCGGCTCTCGATCCGACTGCCGCGTCGTCGCTCGGTGGCACGCCTGTGACGGTCAACGTCGATGTCTGGCCGCAGAAGGACAACCTCCGCCCGGCAAAGCTCGGTTTCACGGTCGACGCCGGGACGATGGGGACCTTCACGCTGACGTTCACGATGACGTACGACCAGTCGGTCTCGATCAGCGCCCCGTCGGCGGACCAGATCGCGCCGTAGGCAATCCGTTCGACGACACACTGCAACGGCCCGCCGAAAGGCGGGCCGTTCGTCATTTCGGCGCCGCGCGCAACGGCCCTGTGGAGCGGCAGCCAATCGGGCGCCGCCTACAATGATCCCGTGAGCCCCACCGCCCGCCGCCGCAAGGCCGGCCGTGCTGCCGCGGACGCCCCGGAGACCGTCGGAACGATCTTCAGCGACCTCGGGGCGTCGGATTCTGGCGTCCCCGAAGAGCCGGCCTGGCTGCGCGACGCAGCGGGGCCGGACGCCGTCGCGGATCCCGTCGCGCCTCCGGATCCCGCCACCGCCGCGGAGCGCAAGGGGCGCGAGGAAGCGGCGATCCGCGAGCGCGAGGCGGCCATCGTGGGCCACCTCAACCTCGAGCAGGCGCGCGCAGTCACGACGACGGACGGGCCGCTCCTCATCCTCGCCGGCGCGGGCAGCGGCAAGACGCGCGTCCTCGCCCACCGCATCGCGTACCTCGTCGGGGTGCGCGGAGTCCGCCCCTGGCAGATCCTCGCCGTGACGTTCACCAACCGCGCCGCCGCCGAGCTGCGCGACCGGATCATCTCCCTGGTCGGCGAGCCGGGCCGCGACGTCCAGGCGGGGACGTTCCACGCGCTCTGCGCCCGCGTCCTTCGCCGCGACGGTGAAGCGATCGGCATCGACCGCCGCTTCGTCATCTACGACACCGACGACCAGCAGGCGCTGATGAAGGGGATCCTCCGCGACGACGACCTCCCGCTCACCGGCGAGTTCCGACCGTCCGCCGTGCTCGGCGCGATCAGCCGGGCAAAGAACGAGATGCTCGATCCGGCGTTCCTCAACGAGCACGCCGTCAACCACCACGAGCGGACGATCGCGCGGCTCGCAGTGAAATACCAGGAGCGGCTCCATCGCGTCGGCGGGCTCGACTTCGACGACCTCCTGCTCGAGGCGGTTCGGTTGTTCGAGGAGGCACCACAGGTCCTGGCCCGCTATCAGGATCGGTGGCGCTATCTCCACGTCGACGAGTACCAGGACACGAACCGGCCGCAATACCTGTGGGTCCGTGCGCTCGCGGCGAAGTACCGCAACCTGGCCGTCGTCGGCGACGACGACCAGTCGATCTACCGGTGGCGCGGCGCCGACCTGCGGAACATCCTCGACTTCGAGCGCGACTGGCCGGACGCGACTGTCGTCAAGCTCGAGCGCAACTACCGCTCGACGCAGCTCATCCTCGACGCCGCTCACGCCGTCGTCTCGCGCAACACCGAGCGGACGGACAAGAAGCTCTGGACCGAGAACGCCGGCGGCCTCCCGATCCAGCGATTCGAGGCCTACAACGAGGAGGAGGAGGCCGAGTGGATCGCCCGCCAGGTCGAGGGCCTGATCGGCGGCCGCGGCTCGGCGCTAACGCGGCGCGCGGACGACGAGGACGGCGTGTTCCGCGCGCAGGACATCGCGGTGATGTACCGGATGAACGCGCAGTCTCGAGCGATCGAGGAGGCGTTCCTCCGTTACGGGATCCGCTATCAGCTCGTCGGCGGCACGCGGTTCTACGCCCGGCGCGAGGTCAAGGATGCGCTCGCGTATCTGCGCGTTCTCCGGTCCGACACGGACGCGGTGAGCTTCGAGCGGGTGATCAACGTTCCGGCCCGATCGATCGGTGACAAGACGCTCGAGGCGATCCGCGCGGTCGCGGCGCGCGAGGGCGGCTCGACGTGGGACGCCATCGAGCGCGGGGCGAGGGGCGAGATCGAGACGCTCGCGCCACGGACGCGCAACGCCGTCGCCGAGTTCGCGTCACTCATCCGGCGACTGCGAGGCCGGATTGGAGTCCTGCCGCTCCCTGAGCTCCTCGACGAGGTCCTCGAGGCGTCCGGCTATCGCGCGATGCTCGCCGATGGATCCGAGGACGGCGAGGAGCGCTGGGCGAACCTCCTCGAGCTTCGTTCGGTGACGACGCGCTACGACGACCTGTCGCCGGAGGACGCGCTCGACCGCCTGCTCGAGGAGACCGCGCTCGTCGCGGACCAGGACTCGTACGAGGACCGCAAGGACGCGGTGACGCTCATCACCCTCCACGCCGCGAAGGGACTCGAGTTCCCGGCTGTCTTCATCGCCGGCCTCGAGGAGGGGCTATTCCCGCACAGCCGCGCGCTCGACGACGAAAAGGAGCTCGAGGAGGAGCGCCGGCTCGCCTATGTGGGCATGACCCGCGCGAAGCGGCGGCTCTACCTGTCGCACGCGTGGCGCCGCGCGACGTGGGGGATGGGACAGGCGTCCGTGCCGTCGCGGTTCCTGCTCGAGATCCCGGCGGAGCTGATGGTCGGGCCGCAGCTCGGTGGCGACGGGCGCTTCGACGCCGATGCGCCGCTCGATCTCGACCTCGTCTTCGGGGCGAAGCGGACGAGCCGGTTCGGGACGCCGATCCGCGCCGGCGGTGGCGCGTACCGGCAGGGGAGTGGCCGCCCGGGCGGTCCCGCTCCCGGCGAGGAGTTCCGCCCGACCCGTGACCTCGCCGCGCGTCGCGACGCGTACGCCGGTGGAGCGCCGTCAGGATCGCTTGCGCGCGAGGCAATGCCGTGGGACGAGAGCGATGGCGAGTCCCCGCCGCGAGGCGCCGCCGCCCCGCCGCGGACGCCGCGACCTGTCATCCCGGGCGAGCGTCAGTACCGCGACGGCGACCGCGTCCGGCACGCCCGTTGGGGCGACGGAATCGTCGTCAGCTCGAAGCTGACGCGAAGCGACGAGGAGGTCGTCGTCGCGTTCCGCGACGCAGGCGTCGGCCGCAAGACGATGCTGGCGAGCCTCGCCAACCTCGAGGTCGTCGGCTGACCGCGAGGCACGAAGTACGCCTCGAATCGGTCATCTCCATCGCCGAATTCGTTGCCGACCGGCATCGCGGCGGTCGCCGCGCACGGCCTCGCGCATCCCGACGAAGCCGCTAGCGCGAGCCCCGACGCGGCGTCGGCGTCACCCGGCTCGCATCGTCATGGCGCGGTCCGCGCGCAGCAGGAACGGCGGCAGGTACGCCGGGATGTTCGAGAACGGCAGCACGTCGGGGTGGAGGTCGATCCCGAGCGACTCGGCCATGAAGTCTCTACGCGCTTCGATCCGCGCCCACGCCTCCGGATATCGGCGCGCGAGCTCGCCGCGGAGCGCGTCGTCCGCGAGCGCGATGCCGTCCTCGATGTTCGTCGTGAAGTACGGCGTCCCGGTCGCCGGGATGATGTCGACCTGGAACGCCATCCCCGAGCGCAGCGGAATGGTCGAGCCGGCCCGGATCGGCGAGTTGACCCACTCGTCGAGATGGATCTGGTGTCCGGCGTTGAGGAAGATCCCGAAGAACGGGTCGCCCAGGCGGCGGGCGACCACGTCGTGGAGCACGCCACCCGCGACCCCCACGCGGATCGTCGCGTACCACTCGGCAACGGCCGCGAAGTACGGGCCGACGAGCCGGTCGACGTAGTCGCGGATCTCCTCCGGCAGCTCCGCCCGGTCCTCGACGACGAATCCGGCCCGGCAGTTGAGCGCGCCCCAGATCCCGAACGCAACGGTGAACGGATCGCCGCGCTCGATGGCGCGGTCGCCGGGGCTGAGGAGCCCAAGCCGCGCCCGCGGTCCGCTCGACAGCATCAGGTGACACGACAGCGGCGTGCCGTTCCAGTCGAGGAGCCGGACGGCGTCACGCTCGGTCATCCCCGGCCGCAGCCCGGCGAGGAGACGGCGAATGCCGCCCGAGGTCTGCGTCGCGGCCCACTCGAAAACTGCGAGCTGGTCGACGTCGTTGACGACGCGGAGGCCATCGGCGGCGTCGATGAGGAGGTCCGAGGCGTTCTCGACGACGCCGCTCGCGCCGACGAGGCGCCGGATCGTGTCGACGAGGAACGACGGCGCCTCGATCGCGCCGGGGTCGTCGTACGTCTTCCAGCCCACGACGCCGACGCGATTCGCGGCCCCTACCGCCTCCTCGGAAAGGATCTCGGCGAGCGGCCGCGACCGGTCTCGGGGCTGGCTCGGCAGGCTGAGGTCCTGGAAGAGCACTCGCCGCATCGGCAGTGGCGCGGCGCCCGCCATCGCGAAGCATTCGTTGCCGACGAGGATGGCCGGCTCGCCGTCGCGGCCGACGACAAGGATGGCCTCCTCGAACCGCGGGTCGAAGCCGGTGAGGAACGCGAGCCCGGCGCTGTGCTCGCGATCCGCCCAGACGACGAGCATGTCCAATGCGCGCGCGGCCATCCGGGCCCGCAGCTGCTCGATCCGCTCGGCGTAGCGCTCGGCGGGAACTTCCGGTCGGACCGTCGATGCGCCGAACGACGGGATGCCGATCTCGGCGAGCCGTGCGGTGGTCATGGCCGCGGATGGTCCGTCATCGAAAAGGGGTCCACGCGCGCGGCGCCCCGCCCCGTTCCAGCACGAACCAGCCGTCCGCGTTCACGCGCTGCCACGGCCCGAGCTCGCCGTCGGGCCACTGGACGCGGACTTCCGCGCTGGTCGCGCGCCCGAGGCCGACGTGCGTCCATCCGAGGGTGCCGCCGCCGTGGCCGGCGCCGACCGTCAGCTCCCTGCGCGCGACAGCGTCCCCGATCCGCGTCTCGATCCACGCGCCGATGGCGTCGGGATTCGCGCCGGGCTGCCGGAGGCGGAGCGCGAGCCAGTGGCCCATCGGCCGACCCGCCCCGGCGTCGCCGGCCCCCACGCTGCGCCACACTCGCGTTCGCGACCCGAGATTCACCTCGACGAGGTCGAGCAGGCCGTCGAGGTTTAGATCGACGACCGCCGCGCCGCGCCCCAGGTCGTAGCTGACGATCCCCGCCCGGTCCGCGCTCTCGGCGAACGTTCCGTCGGCCTGGCCCAGGAGCAGGTTGCTCGGGTCGCGCATCGCGTACCCCTCCTGCTGGCGGACGTTGCCCTTCGAGATGAACAGGTCGACGAAGCCGTCGTTGTTGACATCCTCGAACGTGGGCTGCCACGCCGTCGACGGCTGCGTGTCGCCGCCGGTGAACGGGCGGTCGGCCAAAACGCCACGCTTGAGCCCGATGTCGCGATAGGTCGGCTTGCCCGGCCCGCTCGTCAGCGTCTGGAGCCGGTTCGAGCCCTGGCTCGTCAGGAAGACCTCCGGATAGCCATCGCCGGTCACGTCGTACGACGCGATCCCCATCCCCTCGACGTTGACGCGGACCCAGCCGTCGTCGGCGGTATAGAGCCGTGGGGCGGCGCCGGGCTCCATCCGCCACAGCTGCTCCTCGCCGTCGACGTAGTAGTGCGAGTCGTTGCTGATCCGCAGGTCGCGGCGACCGGACCGATCCCAGTCGCTGAAGAGCATCGACAGCGCGCACCAGCTCGGTTTCAGCGGGATCGGGGCGCTGAATTGCGTGCCTCCGTCCTTCGGCTGGACGAGCACGTTGGGATAGCAAAGGGCGTTCGGGTCGTGCGACGCGGGATCGACGTAGTTGCCGAACGCCATCGTCGGCAGTGCCGACTCCGCGGTCCACGTCGCCGCGAACGCCATTGTCGCCGCCGACCCGCCAGCGAATGCCCACCGCTCGTTCGCCCGCTCGAACCGGCACCCACCGAGCCCGCGAAGCAGCACGTTCTCGCCGATCCGGAGGACGGCGAGATCGACGTTTCCGTCACCATCGACGTCGAGGGGGTACGCGCCGGTCACGCTGGTGAGGTCTGTGACGGCGTCCGCGATCCGTGCGAACCGGAGGCGCCCACCTACGGCGCTGTCGTTGCGAAACAATCGCGCCCGGCTCGTCCCTCCGGCGACGTAGACCTCCGGACGGCCGTCGTCGTTGCAGTCGAACGTCGCGACGCCGCCGCCTGCGAAGTACGCCAGCGGCCCGTCGTAGACCTGGTCGATTCCTGCGGCCGCGGTTTCGTCGACGAAGCGCGGCGGACCGGACGCCGCCCTGGGCGTCGTTGCTCCACCGAGCCCGACCGACCCCGCGATCGCGACAGCCGCGATGACCGCGCCCACGGCCGCGCCGACGGCGGCGCGCTGCCGCCCGCGGCTCAGGCTCCCGACGACGCGTGCCACGGAACCCGATCGGTCACGAGCCGGTCGCGCTCACGCCGCCTTCGAAGTAGCGCTGGGCAAGTGCCCATGCCTGCTTGCCGCACTGCGCGCCGACGATTCGGCCGGTGAAGTCGTCGGCCTGGATGTGGATCCCGCCGAAGAGCCGCGACTGACCGGCCTGGTCGGCTGCGTCGTAGTACGTCGCCCATTCGAGTCGGATGTCCGTCGTCGGTCCATGCTCGTTCTTGAGCGAGCCCGCGGGGATCGTGTAGCCGCTGAGTCCGCCCGGGAAAAAGTCGCTGCCCGTGAACCCTGTCATCACTTCTGCTGCCGCGCGGCTGAACGTGCTGTGCCCGGAGACGTAGCCCTGGAACGACGGGGTGACGAACGTCGGCAGCTGGTAGGGGACCCAGTTGCCTGCGAGCATCCAGACCGCCCCGCTGGTCTGGGTTTTCGGGTCGGCCGGGACGCCGCCCCAGCCCTTGATGGCCACCTTGCCGACGTGCGGAGCGAGCGCGGCGTGGCGCTGGCCGGGTGCGCTCGATGTCTTCGTCACGACCTCGATCAGCCCGGGAACGAGCGGCAACCCCTCGCGGTTGTACGACGGCGCCTTGGGGTCGCTCGACTGCCCGCGCCCGCCCATGTACCGGATCATCGTGATCGGCCGGACGGAGTCGTAGCGGCCCTTCAGGCCCCATGCCGCAATCGCCCCGTCGTGAACCGCGCCGTTGAGCGCGAGGTAGAGCTTGACGTCCCACTGCAGACGCTCGAGCGTCGGCCCGGCCCCGCCCATTCGCAGGTTGGGCGCAAGCTCGTCTGACACCGCGTTGGCGAGAACGTTCCAGTGCCCGGGCGGCGTTTCGGACTTGGGGCCATCCGCCCAGAACTCCGTCATCACCCGGTAGAAGTCGCCGACGTTGACGCGTTCCGGCTCATACGGCTTCCCGGTCGCGGGGTTCGTCGCGTGGCCGCGGCCGTCGTTCGCGCCGACCGAATTCGCGCCGACCGCGGCCGGCGACACGTCGATGACCGTCCCGACGGACGCGTCGAGGAGGCTCGAGTCGCGGATGACCTCGACGGCCTGGTCCTTGTACGCCTGGTCCGACGCAGCATCGCCACCGAGCATCGGTGGTGGTCCGGGGTCGATCGGCGTGCCGCCGTCGCCGGCGGCGGCGAGGGCGAAGCCGGCGACGTGTCCCCACTGCGGCCCGATCGCCTGCTGGACGCCGTTGGTCACCGGGATGCCGTTCTGGCTGATCATCTTCTCGAGCCTCAGGGGCTGCCAGCGGTTCGGGTCGGTCGGGTTCGCGCCGGTCCTGTTCACCACGAGCGGCGGGTTGACGGGCTTGTAGTCCGACGCGTAGCCGTTGATCTCGTTCGACCCGTCCGTCTTTCCGTACGCCAGGACCGCGGCGGCAATCCGGTTGCCGATGGCGGCGGGGCTGTCGCCCTCGGTGGTCGCCGTCGCGATCGGGTAGCACAGGCTGTCCATCACGTCGTCGAACTCGGACAGCGAATCGCTCCCGCCGACGGCCTTGATGAACCGCGCCGACAGGACGCGGTAGGCGGCGTAGCTGATCGCCTCGTTGCGCGCAATGGTGACGTCCGGGGCGGCGTGCTTCTCCTTGAAGATGTCGCCCGAGGCCTTGGCGTCGTACGTCGCCCACGCGTCCCACATCGCGACCGACGTGTGGAACAGATTGCGCGCATGGACGGGCGGGTTCGGCAGCGCCCGTCGGATGGCGTCGAGGAGGGCCTCGTCCCAGCGTCTGGCCACCGACCACTCTGGGTGGCTCGCCACCGCCGGGCAGCTCGGCGAAGGGTGCGTGTTGCGCCAGACGATCAGCCCGCTGCCGACGACGCCGGCGACGAGTGCGGCGGCGACGACCGCGAGGCGGGTCCTTCGGCCCCTCGACATGCTCCTCCTCCACGGACCCGACTGCGGTCCGGTCCCTCTCGTGCGGTCGTCCGACCAGCCGCGGTGAGGCGGCGGTCAGGCCCGGCGATGCTACCGCGCCCGAGGGTTCGCGACGCGGAGCCACTGGGGCGCGGGTCGCGTCGCGGTTCGGAATCCAATTCTTGCGTTTGCTGCCCGGTGGTACAGTCCCGGCGGACGACGGGTTCCGTCAACCTGAGGAGGAGAGGCTTTCATGATCCGAAAGAGGTTGGCGGTCCTTGCCGCCAGCGCGATGATCACGCTGGGAGCGTGCAGCACCAACAACGCGGCTTCGGGCGGCGCGGGCGGGTCCGCTGCGGCGGGCTCCGGCTGCACCGTCGGTGTGTCGTGGAACAACTACTCGCAGGAGCGCTGGAAGAAGGCCGACGAGCCGGCGATGGTCAAGGCGATCACGGCCAAGGGCGGCAAGTACGAGCGCGCCGACGCCAACGACAAGGCGGAGCAGCAGCTCACGGACATCGACACGCTGATCAACAAGGGCGCGAAGGTCCTGATCGTCCTCGCCAAGGACTCCGAGGCGATCAAGCCGGCGATCCAGAAGGCGACGTCGCAGGGGATCAAGGTCATCGCGTACGACCGGCTCATCGAGGACGAGAACACCTTCTACATCACGTTCGACAACAAGAAGGTCGGAACGCTGATGGCCGAGGAGCTCAAGAAGATCGTCCCGCAGGGGAACTACGCTGTCATCCTCGGTGCCGAGACGGACCCGAACTCCGCGTTCCTGCGGTCGGGGATGACGGAAGCCGGCATCCCGAAGCTCGGTGACACGAGCGGCCCGATCAAGGTCGTGTTCGAGAAGAACACCGACAACTGGGACACGACGAACGCCCGCAACAACATGGAGCAGGCGCTCAACCAGAACAACAACAAGATCGACGCCGTCCTGTCGGAGAACGACAGCATGGCGACGGGCGTGGTCCAGGCGCTCGACGCGGTCGGCCTGAAGGTCCCGGTGACCGGTCAGGACGGCGACGTCGCAGCGCTCCTCCGGGTTGCGCAGGGGAAGCAGGCTGTGTCCGTCTGGAAGAACGCGTTCGCGCTCGGCGAGACGGCGGGCGACATCGCGATGCAGCTCTGCGCCGGTACGGCCGCCAACGCGGTCAAGGCGCCGAGCGACCTTCCGAAGGCGGCCGCGCCTGCATCCGTCAACGCGACGCCCTTCACCACGCCGGGTGGGAAGACGGTCCAGTCGATCATCCTCACCCCGACGGCGATCACGAAGGACAACCTGAAGGACACGATCGACGCCGGCTGGGCCGCGAAGGACAAGGTCTGCGCCGGAGTGCCCGCCGGGTCGACGCCGGCCTGCAGCTGATCCACGACTAGTTCGAACCGGGCGACCTGCTCCGCTTCGCGGGCAGGTCGCCTTCTCCATTCCCTCGGGCGACGGTGGGAGTAGATCGATGACAGACGTGGCCGGGACCGCCCCCCAGCAAGCCGTCGGTCGCAATCGGCCGAGTCTCCGTGAGCTGATCCGGGCAACGGAAGTCGACCTCCGTCAGTTCGGGATGGTCGTTGCGCTCGTCGTGATCTGGATCGGTCTCGGGCTCGCCAATCCGAACATCCTCCAGCCGGTCAACTTCATCACCTTCTCGGTCCAGGCCGCCGGAATCGGCGTCCTCGCGACCGGGATGGTCCTCGTCATCGTGTCGCGCAACATCGACCTATCCGTTGGGTCGGTCGTCGGCGTCATCGGGATGGCGTATGCCGTCCTCATGGCGGACGTGCTGCCCGGGATGATCGGCGCGAACAGCCCGGTCGGGTGGCTCATCGCTCTTGGCGCCGGCGTCGTCCTCGGCGTGCTCATCGGCGCGTACCAGGGATTCCTCATTGCCTATCTCGGGATCCCGTCGTTCGTCGTCACGCTGAGCAGCCTGTTCCTGTTCCGCGGGCTCACGTGGCAGCTGAGCGGCGGGACGACGGTCGCCCCCAATTTCCCCACGTTCAACCTCATCGGTGGCGGGCCGCAGGGCTCACTCGGCGGGATCCTGGCGTGGATCGTCGGCCTGGCGCTGTGCGTCGCTGCGGTGGCACTCCTCGTGAACGCCCGCCGCACGCGGCGCAAGTACGGCTTCCCACTCCGGCCCATGTGGGCCGAGGTCGGGGTCGCGGTGGTCTCCGTCGCCGCCATCCTCGGCGCGGTCTACGTCGCGAACGCGTACCACTGGCCCTCAGGCCTCGCTACGACGTACGCCAGGGAGCACGGCCTCACGGAGCCGCCGGGCGGGCTGCAGATCGAGTCAGGGATCCCGATCCCGCTCCTCATCGTGATGGCCGTGACGATCGTGATGACGTTCCTGGCGACGAGGCGGCGCTACGGCCGCGACGTGTTCGCCTACGGCGGCAACCCCGACGCGGCCGCCCTCGCGGGCATCAACACCCGCTGGACGATCATGAAGACGTTCATCCTCATGGGCATCCTGTGCGCGATCAGCGCGGCGATCGCGTCGGCGCGCCTGAACGGCGGCACGCTCGATCTCGGTCAGGGCTACGAGCTCTATGTCATCGCCGCGGCGGTCATCGGCGGCACGACGTTCGAGGGCGGCGTCGGCTCGATCCCGGGCGCCATCCTGGGGGCGCTCGTCATGCAGTCGCTTCAGTACGGGCTCGGATTCCTCGGCATGAACTCGCCCCAGATCAACATGGTCCTCGCCATGGTGCTGATCCTCGTGGTCGGCCTCGATGCGTGGAATCGGCGACGCGCGCGATGACGGCGGATCGAGAGCCGAAGACCGGCACTGCGACGGCCGGCACCCAAAGCGCGTCGACGTCGGGCACGCCGCTCGTGGAGATGCGGAACATCAACGTCGCGTTCGGCGGCGTTCACGCCGTCCGCGACGTCTCGATCACGCTCTTTCCCGGCGAGGTCGTGGGCATCGTGGGGGGCAACGGTGCCGGGAAGTCGACGCTGATGAAGGTCCTGTCCGGCGCACACCCACCGGACTCCGGGGAGATCCTCGTCAACGGCGAGCGTGCTTCGATGCGCAGCCCGCGTGACGCCAAGCACCACGGCATCGAGACGATCTACCAGACGCTCGCGCTCGCCGACAACCTGGATGCGCCGGCGAACCTGTTCCTGGGGCGCGAGTTGACGACGCGCCTGGGCAACCTCGACGACGACCGCATGGAGGACGCCACCCGGAAGGTGATGGGCCGGCTGAACCCGGCGTTCCAGCGATTCTCGACGGCCGTGAAGTCCCTCTCCGGCGGCCAGCGCCAGGCGGTGGCGATCGCGCGTGCCGTCTACTTCAACGCGAGGATCCTGATCATGGACGAGCCCACGGCGGCGCTCGGTCCCGCGGAGACGGCGCAGGTCCGCAACCTCGTTCGGCAGCTGAAGAACGAGGGGATCGGCATCTTCCTGATCAGCCACGACATCCACGATGTCTACGACCTGGCCGACCGGGTGAGCGTCATGTACCACGGCCGGATCGTGGACACGGTGTCGAAGCACGGCGTCACGACGGACGACATCCTCGGCATGATCATCCTCGGCAAGAAGCCCGGCGACGTCACGCAGACCGAGCTCGAGGCACTCGAACTCCGCGGCTGATCGTCCCGAGGACCGCGCCGCCGCGGTCCGTATGCTTGCCGCGATGAGCGACGTCGCCGACCCGCTGCCCGTCGACCCTGCGCTCGTCGCCGGGATGGATGCGCTGGACACGGAGACCGCGGCCGCGCGCCACGCCTCACTCGCCGACCAGGTCGACCGCGCGAACCGGCTCTACTACCAGGAGGACGCGCCCGAGCTGACGGACGCCGAGTACGACGCGCTGTTCCGCCAGCTCGTCGCGCTCGAGACCGCCCATCCACAACTCGTCACCCCGGACTCGCCGACGCAGCGTGTCGGCGGCACGCCGGCCGGGACGTTCGACGAGGTTCGCCACCGCGCGCCGATGCTGTCGCTCGCCAACGCGTTCAGTCACGATGAGCTTCGCGCGTTCGACAGCCGCGTCCGCAAGACGCTCGGGCTCTTGGCGGCGCCGGAGCCCGCCGAGGGCCTCACGTACGTCGCGGAGCTGAAGATCGACGGGCTGGCGATCTCACTCCGCTACGAGCGCGGCCGCTTCGTCCAGGGCGCGACGCGCGGCGACGGGACAACGGGTGAAGACGTGACCGCGAACCTCCGCACGATCTCGTCGATCCCCGAACGGCTGCCCGAGCCCGCGACACTCGACGTCCGTGGCGAGGTCTACATGCCGAAGGCCGAGTTCGGGCGCATCAACGCCGAGCGCGAGGAGGCCGGGCTGGCGCTCTACGCGAACCCGCGCAACAGCGGCGCAGGATCGCTCCGCCAGAAGGACGCGCAGGTGACGGCCAGGCGGCTCCTCGCCACGTGGCTCTACCAGCTGATCGAGCAGCGGACCGACACGACGCCCGTCGCCTCGCAATCGGCCGCCCTGGAGCGGCTCGAGCGCCTCGGCTTCCCGGTCAACCCGGATCGCGAGCCGGGGCTCGACATCGAGGCCGTCATCGCGTTCACGGAAACGTGGCGCGAGAAGCGGCACCACCTGCCGTACGAGACCGACGGCGTCGTGGTCAAGGTCGATCGCTTCGACCAGCAGGAGCGGCTCGGCATCGTGTCGCGCGCGCCGCGCTGGGCGATCGCCTACAAGTTCCCCCCCGAGCAGGTCGAGACCGTCGTCGAGGACATCGGCGTATACGTCGGGCGGACCGGCACGCTGACGCCGGTCGCGCATATGAAGGCCGTCAAGGTGGCCGGTTCGACCGTCACGCGCGCGACGCTCCACAACCTCGACGACGTGCGACGCAAGGACATCCGGATCGGTGACACGGTCATTCTCCAGAAGGCGGGCGACGTCATCCCCGAGGTCGTCCGCCCGCTCGTCGAGCGGCGGACCGGCGCCGAGCGGGAATTCGAGATGCCGGCCAACTGTCCGGTGTGCCGGACGCCCGTCGTCCGCGACGAGGGCGCGGTTCGGCACTACTGCCCGAACCTCACCTGTCCGGCCCGCGTGTCGCAGGAATACGGCCACTTCGTGGGCCGGGGCGGGATGGACATCGAGGGCGCCGGCTGGGCCGTGCTGACGCAGCTCCTGGAGCGCGGCCTCGTCAAGCGACGCGGCGACTTCTACCGGCTGAGCGTCGAGGACCTCGAAGGGCTCGACCGATTCGCCCGCAAGAGCGCCGAGAACCTGCACGGCCGGATTCAGCGGGCGAGGCGGCGTCCGCTCGGCCGCATTCTCAATGCCCTCGGTATCCCGCAGCTCGGGTGGCAGACGGCGATGGATACGGCCGGATGGCTCGCGGCACAGCCAGAGGTCTCGGGCGCGACGCCGGCCGAGGCGCTGTCGAAGGTGTCGTCGTTCCTGTCCGACGTCGCGCGGAATACGCCGGACCGCCTGCTCGAGATACCTGGCGTCGGACCCAATGTCGCGGCGGGCCTTACCGACTACTTCGCGAACGGCGACGGCCCCGAGGTGCTGCGCGACCTCGTCGACGCCGGGGTCGAGGCGGAGCTGCCGGAGCCCCGTCCGACGACGGCCGCCGCAGGCGGGCCGCTAGCCGGGAAGAGCGTTGTCGTCACCGGCACACTCGAGGGGTTCAGCCGCCAGGAAGCGGAAGAAGCGATCCGCGCGGCCGGCGGCAAGGCCGCGGGATCGGTCAGCAAGAAGACCGACTATGTTCTCGCCGGCGAGAACGCGGGCTCGAAGCTCGCGAAGGCGGAGGCGCTTGGCGTTCCCGTACTCGACGAGGAGGGGTTCCGCAACCTCGTCGGCCGCTGACCCTGCGCTAGTGCCGCCCGTTCGTCCGGCGGTGGTAGCGCTCCATGAGCTCCGTGACCGCGGCGCGGGACGCCTGCCACTCGGGCTGGTCGCCGAGGATCGAAGGGTCCTTGCCGAACCGCTTGATCTGCCCCATCGCGGTGACGATCGCGTTGTGGTCGAACGTCCGTCGATTGCCCGCTTCGATGTTTCCGGTGACGAGGTAGCGACGGACGACGTCGAACGGCGCGGTCCACCGCCCGATCCGGATTCGGTCGCCCTCGCGCAGCGATTCGAGCATGTCGTCGTCGCCCACGGGATGCCGGTCGTGCTCGCCGAGATGGTGCTGCAGGTCGACGCGGAGCCCCGGCCGCTCGAGGCTCGGCAGCCGGCCGTCGTCCTCGACCGTCTTGTAGCAGACGGGGCATGACGGAAGGTTCGCGTCGGCGCGGGGAGGGGCGCCATACGGCAGGCCGCAGCGACGGCAGAAGGCGGCAGCCGACTTGGGCGTGCCGCACTGGAGGCAGGCGCCGCCGCTCATCGTCCGGGCTTCCCACCGCTCGCGAGCGCGGCGACCGCCTCGCGGGTTTTCGTGTCCGCGCCGTCGATCCTGAGATGCCAGTACTCCGGGGAGTAGAGGCCCGCGGGACTTCGCGTGACCGTCGGGCGGCCCCGCCCGCCGATCCGCTCGATCGCCGTCGTGATTGCGCCAGCTACCCGCGCGGGTGAGTCGGGCCGCGGCATGTGTGGATCGAGATAGCCGGCGAGGGTCGCTACGAACCTGTCGAGGTCGGGACGGACGAACGCCATGACGAGCGCGTCCGGATCGGGGGTCGTCGGGATCGGGGGCGGCTCGGGGGCCGGTCGGAGACGGCGCCGAGCGCGGTCGATGGTCCTGTCCCACATGGGGCGGTCGAGACTCCGCTGCGTCTGACGGATTCGGGGTTCCGGGTCGGGTCAGGATCGCCAACCAGGTACCGGTGTCGCTATCCCCCGATCGGAGTCGTGGGGGGAACCATCGGCACATGGCGGAGCGCCAGTCCGGCGGCGAGCGGCGACTTGCCGCCTCTCGGGAGCGCCGGCGAGGTCCGGTATCATCGCCGCATGGCCACGCTGTCGCGCGCAGACGTCGAGCACGTCGCCCATCTCGCCCGGCTTGGCCTCACCGACGAGGAGCTGGGGCGGCTGGAGGGCCAGCTCAACCACATCATCGAGCAGTACGGGATCCTCGCCCGTCTCGACACCGAGTCGATCCCGCCGACGGCCCAGACGATCGAGCTCGACAACATCCTTCGCGACGACGTCCCGCGGCCGAGCCTGCCGGTCGACGCTGTCCTCCGCAACGCCGCGGAGTCAGCCGGTGGCTTCGTCGTCGTACCGGCGATCCTGGGCGGCGCCGAGTGACGTCGCGAGCCGCGCGGCCACCACGATGACCGACGATCTCACCCGGCTTCCGGGGTACCAGCTGGCGGCACGCCTCCGTGCGGGCGACATTTCGTCCCGCGATATCACGGCCGCACATCTCGACGTCGCCGAGCGGCAGAACCCCGCGCTCAACGCCTGGCTGACGATCGACCGGGAGCTCGCGCTCGCCGACGCGGATGCCGCCGATGCCCGACTCGGCGAGGCACGGCGCGGCGGCGAGGCCGCCGTCGACGGCCTCCATCCGCTCCTGGGGCTGCCCATCGCGCTCAAGGATCTGGTTTCCGTCGAAGGCCGTCAGTGCACCGCCGGCTCACGGATCCTCAGCGGGTACGTCTCCCCGTACGACGCGCACATAACGGAGCGGCTGCGGGATGTCGGCGCGGTGATCCTCGGCAGGACCAACATGGACGAGTTCGCGATGGGCTCGTCGACGGAGCACTCCGCGTTTGGGCCGACGGCCAATCCGTGGGCACTCGACCGGGTCCCCGGTGGCTCGTCCGGCGGCTCCGCCGCGGCAGTCGCCGCGTACCACGCGCCGTTCTCGATCGGTACGGACACCGGTGGCTCCATCCGCCAACCGGCCGCGCTCTGCGGGATCGTCGGCCTCAAGCCGACCTACGGCCGCGTCAGCCGCTACGGCATCGTCGCCTTCGCCAGCAGCCTCGACCAGATCGGACCCTTCGCGCGCGACAGCCGTGACGCCGCGGCGCTGCTCCACGCGATCGCCGGCCGCGACGACCGCGACTCGACATCGGCGCCGGCAGCCGTCCCCGACGAGCTCCTCGCGCTGCCGGGCGACGACGAGGCCGCTTCGTCCCTCCGCGGCAAGCGACTCGGGCTCCCGCGCGAGTACTTCGTCGCGGGGATGGAGCCCGGTGTCGAGGCGCGCGTCCGCGAGGCCGTCGCCGCGCTCGAGAAGGCCGGCGCCACGGTCGAGGAGGTGTCGCTCCCGCACACGGACTACGGCCTGGCGACGTACTACATCGTCGCCCCGGCGGAAGCGTCGGCGAACCTTGCCCGGTACGACGGCATCCGCTACGGGCCGCGACTCGGCGACGGCGACGTCCTGTCGAACTACCTCGCCACGCGCGGCCAGGGGTTCGGCGCGGAGGTCAAGCGGCGCGTGATGCTGGGCACGTACGCGCTGTCGGCCGGCTACTACGACGCCTACTACCTCAAGGCCCAGAAGGTGCGGACGCTCATCAAGGCCGACTTCGACGCGGTCTTCGACGCCGGCTTCGACGCCCTCGTCGCGCCGACGTCGCCGACGGTCGCGTTCCCGCTCGGCGCGCGGCTCGCCGATCCCGTCTCGATGTACCTGTCGGACGCGTGCACGCTGCCCGTGAACATGGCCGGGCTGCCGGGGATGTCGGTTCCGACTGGGCTGTCGGATGGATTGCCCGTCGGCCTCCAGCTCATCGGCGCGCCGTGGAAGGAGCTCGAGCTGTTCCGGCTCGCGCGCGGCTACGAGGCCGTCACTGCGGGCGCCGAATGGCGGGGCGTCGAGCCCCCGGCCCTCACCACGGCCGGCGACGCGGGCGCCCGCACGCCCGCAGGGGCCCACTGACGAGGAGGACGATGGCGACCGAAACCTCCGGGAT
>DATFPL010000179.1:0-8925 GCA_035264845.1 Candidatus Limnocylindrales bacterium
GGGAACTCGAGGTATGGCCCACCGCCGACACCCGCTGCGACGTGCAGATTGGCGAGCAACCCGATCCCGTTCGTCCACGTGTGCGGTGTGAACCAGCGGTTGCGCGCGAGGGCGACCTCCGCGATCGTCCGCGTCCGGAGCATCCCGGCCGCGAGGACCACGTCGGGCTGGTAGACGTCGAACGCGTCCGCGTCGAGCGCCGCGAGGCCGTCCGCGAACGTTCGGGTCATCTCGCCGCCGGCGATCCGGATGCCGGGCGCCGACGATCGGAGCGCGGCCAGGCCGGCCAGGTCAGCGCCGGCGAGCGGTTCCTCGACCCACAGGACATCGAGCTCGGCGAGCTGGGCGGCGATGCGATGCGCCGCGACGACATCCAGCGACGGGCGTGTGTCGCCGGCCATCCGCCAGCCCTGGTTCAGGTCGACCATGATCGCCATCGTGTCGCCGACCTCATGCCGCGTCGCGGCTACCGCGGCGAGCCCGGCCTCGAGCCGGGACGGGTCGACCCGGATCTTGAGCGCTCGGAAACCGGCCTCTCGCAGCCGCAGCGCGCTCTCCGCGCGCTCCGCGGCGGGGAGCAGCATCCCGCACGACGCGTACGCCGGAATCCCCTCACTCGAGCCACCGAACAGTGTCGCGACCGGAAGGCCGGCCACCTGGCCCACGATGTCCCACAGCGCGACCTCGAGCGGCCAGTAGCGACCGGCATGAAAGTCGATCGTCTCGATTGTCCGGACATGACGCGCGACCGCGAGCGGGTCCTGCCCGATGAAGAGGTGCTCGAAGCTCGCGAACCCATCCATCGTGTCGCCGGAGCCGAGGCCCACGACGCCCTCGTCCGTTTCGACCCGCACGAGCGTCACGGCGAACGACGTCCTGGGGCGCGGATCCCACGCGGCCGGGAAGGCCGGATCGAGCGGGACGGCCAGGCGAACCGTTCGGATCGCCGTGATCTTCATGCGCCGGAGTATCGCTCACGACGGACCGTCCAAACCCGCCGTTGACATCGGGGAACGCACGCCGTTAGGGTTCGGCGGCGGGTTCGGCGGAGGAGGACTGCCGACCGAGTCGCAGCGGCCTGCGCGAGTGGACCGCGAACCGTCGCCCCGAACTCGTTGGAGGCTTACAAGCCATGGACTACACGCGACTCGACAAGGTCCGGCAGACAACGACTCCGCTTCAGTTGGACGCGGTCGAATCCTTCGCCCGCGGGACGATCTCGCGGCGCGAATTCATTCGGCGCGGGGTCGTCGTCGGGCTGTCGATGTCCTCGATCACCGCAGTCATCGCCGCGTGCGGTGGTGCGGCCAGCCCCAGCCCATCGCAGAGCAGCTCGGCCGGCGGCAGCCCGGCCGCGGGAGCCAGCGCGTCCGCCGCCGTCAAGACCGGCGGCTCGATCAAGGTCGCCTGTCAGAAGCCCGTGAAGCTCGACACGATCGCGATGCAGGACCTCGCGTCGTACGGCATCACGGCGCAGAGCTTCGAGTTCCTGTGCACGCTCTCCCCGGATGCCACCAACATCGCCCCGGGACTCGCCGAGAAGTGGACGCCGAACGCCGACAACTCGGAGTGGGTGTTCAACCTCCGCAAGGGCGTGAAGTGGCAGGACGGCACCGACTTCACCGCCGACGACGTCGTGGCGACGATGGAGCGGATGGTCGCGGCCGGGACCGCGGCGATCAAGGGCGTCATCGCCAAGGGCTCGGCGGTAGCGACCGACCCGAACACCGTGACATTCAAGCTTGCCCAGGCGAACGGAAACTTCCCGTACCTGGTGTCGGTCTTCAACGCCCAGTCGCTCATCACGCCGAAGGGCTACACGACCGGGACGACGCTCGACAAGAAGCCCGCCGGAACAGGCCCATGGAAGCTCGACAGCTACGACGTCGCGTCCGGCGCCAAGTTCTCGCGCAACGAGACCTGGTGGGGTGGCAAGACGCCCCTCGACTCCGTCGAGTGGGTCTTCTTCGCCGACACCGCGGCGATGGTCACCGCGATCCAGGGCGGACAGGTCGACGCAATCGTCCAGTTCGACGTCCTGAGCGGCGCGCAGCTGTTCGACGACCCGAACGTCACCGTCGTCTCGACGCCGACCGCCAACCATCGCCAGATCTGGATGCGCTGCGACACCGGTGCGTTCAAGGACAAGCGCGTCCGCCAGGCGTTCGCCCTGACGATCGATCGACCGACGCTTGTCAGCCAGCTGTTCAAGGACAAGGCGATCGTCGCCAACGATCACGTCATCGCGCCGTTCTATCCCTACTTCGACCCGTCCGTCCCGCAGCGGGTGCAGGACATCGAGAAGGCCAAGCAGCTGTTGGCGGACGCCGGCGCCAGCAACGTCAAGGTCACCCTCGAGTACGGCCAGCAGTTCGAGATCGCGGACCTCGCGGTGCTCCTCCAGAGCAATGCCGAGAAGGCCGGGATGATCATCACGCCCCACGGCCAGGACAACGGCCAGTTCTACGGGGCCGCGTGGTGCCCGGAGAAGCCGGCCGACCCGCCCTGCTCAGGCGCAACGGAATTCGGCATCGTCGACTACGGCCATCGCCCCACGCCGGACCTCTATTGCAACGCCGCACTTCAGACCCATGGTGTCTGGAACTCGTCGCAGTACTCGTCGCCGGAATTCGACGCCGCGTTCAAGGAGTTCCAGTCGGCGGTGGGCGTCGACGCCCAGAAGGCGGCCTGCACGAAGATCGAGACGATCCTCAACGAGGACGTGCCGATCGGGCTGCCGTACTTCTACAACTACCTGTCGGGGAACTCGAAGAAGTTCACGGGCGTTTACACGAGCGCGCTCGGCCAGATGTTCCTGAACGCCGCGTCACAGGTCTGACCAACTCGTAACCGCAGGGGAACGCCGGCGGCCCGGCGTTCCCTGATTGACCGTCACCCTCATCGACTAGGCATGCGATGGTCCGCTATCTGCTCCGCCGGCTGGTGCTCGGGCTGATCACGCTGTGGCTGCTCGCCACGATCGTGTTCGCGATCACGAACATCCTGCCCACGGACGTGGGACGGACGATTTTGGGGCCGTTCGCCCCGCCCGAGACCGTCGCCGCGTTGAACGAGCGTCTCGGCACCAACCGGCCGATCCCGGTGCGGTACGCCGACTCCATCATCGGGCTCGTGACGCTCAACTTCGGCGACTCGTTCGTCAACGGTCAAGCCGTTCTGCCACAGGTCCTTGGGGCGGTGGGTCGGTCGGCGAAGCTCGCCGCCCTGGCACTCCTGATCACGATCCCGTTGAGCATCGCGGCCGGGCTCTACGCCGCACGACGCCGCGATCAGTTCGCCGACCGGGCGATCGTCCTGGCCGGTGTCACCCTGTCGTCGATCCCCGAGTTCGTGACCGGCACGATCCTGGTCGTCGTCGTCGGAGTCCAGCTCAAGCTCCTGCCGGTCCTCGCGACCGCTCCCGAGAACGCGGACCTCCCGACCCAGATCCGGTTCCTCCTGTTGCCGGCGGTCGCGATGGCGATCGTCTACTTCGGGTATATAGCGCGGATGACGCGTGCCGGGACGATCGACGTGCTCCAGTCCGACTACATTCGGACCGCGACGATGAAGGGGCTGACGACGCTCCAGACGATGCGCCGCCACGTGCTGCGCAACGCCCTCGTTCCGACGATTGCGGTCATCGCCGTCCAGATCGGCTACCTGTTCGGCGGGATCATCGCCGTCGAGAAGATCTTCAACTACAACGGGATGGGGGCGACGATGCTCTATGCGGCCCAGCGGAAGGACCTTCCGATGCTGACGGCCGGCGTGATCGTGATCGGCATCGTCTACATGGTCGCCACCCTGGTGGCGGACCTGATCATCGCCTGGATGAACCCGCGGATCCGGCTCGAGGCTGAACGCTGATGGACCCGTCGGCCTCGATCGCGGCCGGCCAGGGCCTGCCGCCGGCGGAGCTCCCCGTCGAGGCGATTCCGTCGTCGCGGGCCCAACGCGCGAGCGCGCGGCGCGAGCGCCTCGCGCTCCTCGTCAAGCGGCCGGCGTTCCTGATCGGGGCCGGCGTGATGGTCTTCTGGATCGTTTGCGCTGTCCTCGGCGCACGGATCACGCCATACGACCCGTTCAACGGCTTCTCGCTCGGGCGCCAGCCGCCGAGCGCCCAGCACCTCTTCGGCACCGACCGGATCGGCCGCGACGTGTTGTCGCGGGTGATGGTCGGTTCACGCGACGTCCTGATCGTCGCCCCGCTTGCCGCGCTGCTCGGCGTGTTCATCGGAACGCTGCTCGGGCTCGTCATGGGCTTCTACCGCGGCATCGTCGACGACATCCTGAGCCGGATCGTCGAGGCATTCCTCGCCCTCCCGGTGATCCTCGTGGCCCTGCTGACGCTCGTCGTGCTCGGCTCGTCGTCGCTCGTGGTCATCTTCGTCGTGGGCATCCTCTTCGCCCCGATCGTCGCCCGCACCGTTCGCTCCGCCGTCCTCTCCGAACGTCAGCTCGATTATGTCGAGGCCGCCCGGCTGCGCGGTGAATCCGGGCCGTTCATCCTGGCCCGGGAGATCTTCCCGAACGTCCTCGGACCGACGATCGTCGAGCTCACGGTCCGCTTCGGGTACGCGATCTTCACCGTCGCGACACTGTCGTTCCTGGGCGTCGGCCTCCAGCCCCCGTCGCCGGACTGGGGCCTGTCGGTCAGCCAGGAGTACACGAACATGATCTCCGGGATCTGGTGGCCGACCTTCTTCCCGGCGCTGGCGATCGCGAGCACCGTCATCGCGATCAACCTGATCGCCGATTCCTTGCAGTCGGTGATGAACGAATGACGATGGTCATGGACCTCCCGCCTGGCGGACGGATCCCGCCGGACGACGACGCCGCGCTCCGGGTCGAGGACCTGTCGCTGTCGTACGTGGTTCGAGGCATTCCCCGGCCCGTCCTTCGCGGCGTCTCGTTCCACATCATGCCCGGCGAGTCCTACGGCCTCGTCGGTGAGTCCGGCTGCGGCAAGTCGACGACGGCGTACGCCGCGCTCCGCTACCTCGCCCGGAACGCGCGGATCACCGGCGGTCGGATCCTCATCGACGGCACCGATCTGACGACCATCAGCGAGGAGCGCCTTCGCGAGTTCCGGATGCGGCAGGCGTCGATGGTCTACCAGGATCCGGGCGCCGCGCTCAATCCCACCACGAAGATCGGTCCGCAGGTCATCGAGGCGTTCACGATCCTGGGCGAGACCCGGGCCGTGGCCGAAGCCCATGCCCTCGAGGCCCTCAACCGGGTCCAGATCGCCGATCCCCGGCGGGTCATGCAGCGCTACCCACACCAGCTCTCCGGCGGAATGCAGCAGCGGATCGTGATCGCGATGGCCCTCGCGTCGGACCCCAAGCTGCTCGTCCTCGACGAGCCCACGACGGGCCTCGACGCGACCGTCGAGGCGAGCGTGCTCGACCTCGTTCGCTCCCTCCAGGCAGAGACGAACGCGGCCGTCCTGCTGATTGCCCACAACCTCGGCGTCATCCGCACGATCTGCGACCGCGTTGGCGTGATGTACGCGGGCAAGATCGTCGAGGAGGGTGACGCGACGGCGGTCTTCGCCAAGCCCCAGCACCCGTACACGCTGGCGCTCCTCCGGTCGCTGCCGCGCCACGGGATCCGCAAGTCCGAACGAGCGCTCGCGACGATCCCGGGATCGCTGCCCCAGATCGGCGCCACCCTGCCGGCGTGCGTGTTCGTGGACCGCTGTCCGCTGGCGACCGAGATCTGCCGGACCGTCGACCCGCCGCCGATCGACCTCGGCGGGCGGACCTCGAAGTGCCACCACATCGATCGCCTCGGCGAGCTCGTCGAACCGGCGGTCAAGGTGGCGGCGCCGGATGTCGGTCGCGGTGAGCCCGCGCTCTCGCTGTCGCACGTCTCGAAGACGTTCCACCAGGGGGGCCATTCGGTCCCGGCGCTCGTCGGAATCGACCTCACCCTGCACGACGGCGAGACGCTCGGGCTCGTCGGCGAGTCGGGCTCCGGCAAGTCGACGCTGGCGAGGACGATCCTCGGCATCGAGCGCCCGGATGCGGGCAGCGATCTGCTGCTCGATCAGAAGCCGCTCGAGGGCCGCTCGACGGACCGCCCCACCAACGACAAGCGCTCGATCCAGATGGTCTTCCAGAATCCGGAATCGGCCCTGAATCGCGGCTGGACGGCGCGCCGGATCCTCGCCCGCTCGGTCCACAAGCTGACGGGCCTCCGCGGCAAGGCGGTCGATGCCCGAGTCGATCAGCTCGCGGCGGACCTCCGGCTCAGCCAGCAGCATCTCGACCTCAAGCCGCGTCAGCTGTCCGGCGGCCTGAAGCAGCGCCTGGCGATCGCCCGGGCGTTCGCCGGCGATCCTCGAATCGTCGTCGCCGACGAGCCGACGAGCGCGCTCGACGTCTCCGTCCAGGCCGCGATCCTCAACGTCCTGTCCGATCTTCAGGCGGAGAACCGGACCTCGTATCTCCTGATCTCCCACGACCTCGGCGTCGTCCGCTACCTCGCCGATCGGATCGCCGTGATGTACCTCGGGCGGATCATGGAGGTCGGCGATTCCGAGACCGTCTTCCGGGGGCCGAACCACCCCTATACGGAAGCCCTCCTGTCGGCGATCCCGAAGATCGACGGCGAGCCCGGTGCGCGGATCCGGCTCGATGGCGAGATCCCGAGCCCGGCGAACCCGCCGAGCGGCTGCGTCTTCCACACCCGGTGCCACCGATTCATGAAGGGCCTCTGCGATGTCACCGAGCCGCCACTCATCGAGGTCGAGCCCGGCCACCAGATGAGCTGCCACATCGCGGTCAACGAGCTGCGCCGACTGCAGGCCGAAGCACGCCGGACGGACGTCACGCTCACGACGCCGCCGGAGGCCATCCAGGAAGGGGCGGCCCTCGCGGCGGGCGATCCTCAGTAGGTCGAGGACGCGACCGCTACGCGGTCTCCAGCGGCAAGCTTTCCCGGCGTACGTCGATCCAGCGCACGAGCTCCTCGTCGACCGCCTGATCGATCGCCGGCGCCTCGTAGCTCGCCAGCTGCGACTTCCACCGGGCGTTGGCCCGTGCGGCCGCGTCCCTCGCCCCGTCCAGCGTCCACTGCTCGAAGCTGTTGTTGTCCGACACCTTCGATCGCCAGAACGCGTTCTCGAAGTTCGCCAGCGTGTGCGGCGAGCCGAGGAAGTGCTGGCCCGGGCCGTTCGTCAACATGGCGTCGAGGGCGAGCCCGTTCTCGCTGAGGTCGACGCCTCGAATGTAGGCCGTCGCCATCGAGGCCTGGTCCTCGTCGAGGATGAACTTCTCGTAGCCCATCGTCAGGCCGCCCTCGAGCCAGCCCGCGGTGTGCAGGTTGAAATTCACCCCGGCCATCATCGTGGCCATGAAGCTGATGGCGCTCTCGTAGGCGGCCTGGTAGTCGGGCACCTTCGCCGCCGTGAAGTTGCCGCCACTCCGGAACGGCACACCGAGGCGCCGAGCGAGGGCGGCCATCACGAGGAGCACGAGCTGCGGCTCCGGTGTGCCAAACGTTGGAGCACCGGACTGCATCGACATGGACGACGCGAACGAGCCGAAGATGACCGGGGCGCCGGGCCGCACGATCTGGCAGAAGGCCATCCCCGCGAGCGCCTCGGCGAGCGTCTGGGTCGCCGATGCCGCGATCGTGACGGGCGCCATCGCCCCACCGAGGATGAACGGAGTGACGAGCACGATCTGCCCGTTCTCGGCGTAGACCTTCGCCGAGCCCAGCATGTTGAAGTCCCAGGACATCGGCGAGTTCGCGTTGGCGAGACCCATGATCACGTGGTCGTTCTCGAGGGCCGCGGCGCCGAACACGATTCGGGCGATGTCGATCGAGTCCTGGGCGCGGGTGGGGTGCGTGACGGACCCCATGAACGCCTTGTCGCTGTACCGGACGTGGCTGTAGACCATGTCGAGGTGGCGGCGACTCACCGGCAGGTCGACCGGCTCGCAGAGCGTCCCGCCCGCGTGATGGAGCGTCGTGCTCATATAGGTGAGCTTCACGAAGTTCCGGAAGTCCTCGATCGTCGCGTACCGCCGGCCACGGTCGAGGTCGTGGACGAACGGCGAGCCGTAGGCGGGAACGAGGACCATGTGCGGGTCGCCGATGACGACATCGCGGGCGGGGTTGCGGGCCCGCTGGACGAACGAGCGCGGCGCGTGCCTCGTGATCAGATCCCGGCACATCCCGCGGGGGAAGCGGACCCTGGTGTCGTCAACGTCGGCGCCGGCACTGCGGAAGATGTCGAGCGCCGGCGGGAAGTTGCCGATCTCGATGCCGACTTCCGCCAGGAGCGTGTCGGCGTTGTGCTCGATCAGCTCGAGACCCTCGGTCGACACGACCTCGACGGGCGCGAGGCGCCTCGTCAGGTACGGCTCCGCTTCGATCGCGCGGGCAAGCCGCGCCGCCTGACGCGCCTCGCGGCCGCGGCGGACGGCCCGGGGCTCCGGATCACGGACGGTCATCGGCGGCTCCATCGTTCCTGACGTTCCGGCCCGATACGATGGCAGGATAGCGCCGCCGGGTCATCCCGCCGGCGACATCGACGACGAGGGATCGGAGCAGCTGATGACGGGCCAGCGATGACGACGGCCCGTGACCGGCCGCCGGAGGAGGCACAGGAGGACACCTCGTTCGCCCGCGGGTTGCGGGTCCTGCTGACGATCGCCGACCGCGGCGAGCTCCGGGCTGACGAGCTCAGCGTCCTCCTCGACACCCCGATCTCGACGATCTACCGCTACCTCCGAACGCTCGCCGGCTTTGGCTTCATCGATCGCGACGGCGCCGGCTATCGGCTCGGGCCCCGGCTGATCATCGGGCAAGGGGCGAACGTCACCTCCGAGGAGCTCCGGCGCATCTCCGAACCGGTGCTGCGTCTCCTCGCGGACGAGACGGGCGAGACCGCGCTCATCGTCCGCCGCG
>DATFPL010000180.1:0-1684 GCA_035264845.1 Candidatus Limnocylindrales bacterium
GGTCGATGATGGTCGGACGATGGACCAGCCGACTCGTCACGCCGCCCTCGGCAGCGAGCCCGTCAGCACGATCTCCCGGGACGAGCTCAAGGCGAAACTCGACCGCGGCGACGATTTCAAGCTGATCATGGCGCTCAACCGCTGGGCATACGACTCGAAGCACATCCCGCGCTCCCTGCATTTCGACACGCCCGAAGAGCTGTACGGCGCGGTCAAGCCCGACGACGAGGTGGTCGTCTACTGCTCGAACGTCGACTGCCTCTCAAGCGTCGCCCTCTACCGCGACCTGGTACGCCGCGGCTACCGAAACGTCCGCCGCTACTCGGGCGGGCTGCTCGAATGGGAGGATGCCGGGCTGCCGCTCGAGGGCGCCTACGCCGGCGCGGCGTCGTGAGCGGCAACGTCGACGTCTCGCTGAGCCAGGCGTACGTCCGGGAAGTCGTCGCTGAGCGCGACGGGTGGTACGCGGTCGCGGAGCTGGTTCGCGTCCTGACGCCGGAGGAGTGCGTTGAACCGGGCTACTACTCGCAGCCCGAGTGGACGGTACGTGACGTCGTGGCGCACCTCGGCACGTGGCTCGCGGAGGCGGAGGTCCAGCTCCAGCGGCTCCGCGCCGGCACGTACGAGGGCCACGACGTCGACGTCGACGCCCTGAACGACGAGTTCCTCGCGGCGATGCGGGACCAGCCGTGGGACGTCGCGTGGGTCCAGGCGAACGCCGCGCGGACGCGAATGGTCCAGGAGTGGTTCGGGATCGATCGGCCAAACGACGAGGCCGCATGGTGGATCCGGAAGTCCGGCGGTGAGCACTACGCCGAGCACGAGGCGCGGCTCCGCGAGTGGGTCAGGGAGCTCGTCGCGCGGCGCAGTGGCGTCGGTCCGGGAGGCTGACCGTCCGTCGGCCGAGTGCGCGATGATTCCGGCGATGCTGTCGCGCCGCGAGCTGCTTCGCGCTGCAATCCTCGGCGCGACGGCGGCGGTCGTCGCCGCGTGCGGGGCCACTGCCCCCTCGACGCGCCCGCCGACCGCGGAGCCGACCGAACCCCCCTCGCCGTCGCCGGGCGGGATTCCGACACGCGTCGTGCCGTCGCCGACGGTTGCGACCGACAACGCGCCGCCTCAGCCGTCGCTCCGCGACAAGATCGCCGGCCTCATCGTCGTCGGGTTCCGCGGCGCGACGCTGGACGAGGCGCCATGGCTCCCGGCTGCGCTGAGGGACAAGGGCCTTCGCGGCGTCATCCTGTTCGACCGCGATCAGATCACCGGCAAGCAGCGGAACGTGATCTCCCCCCGCCAGGTCACCAGGCTAATTCATAACCTGCGCGCTGCGGCACCAAGCCGCGAGATCGTCGTCAGCATCGACCAGGAGGGCGGCGTCGTGACCCGGCTCTCCCCGGCGCACGGCTTCCCGGCCGTCGCGTCGCAGGCGACGATCGGTCGCGGGACGGTGGCGGCGGCGCGCGGATGGGCGAACGGGTTGACTGCAACGCTCGCCTCCGTCGGCGTGAACCTCAACTTCGCCCCCGTCGTCGACCTCAACGTCAACCCGAGGAGCGCGGCAATCGGGGCTCTGGGTCGGTCGTTCTCGGCGGACCCCGACGTCGTCGTCGCCATGGCGACGACGGAGATCGAGGCGCACGGGGAGCGCCAGATCCGAACCGCGATCAAGCACTTCCCCGGCATC